>JBCCHL010000005.1:0-55241 GCA_039028775.1 Pseudomonadota bacterium
CCCTGCAGGATTCTCTGGAACAGTTACGCGGTTTCGACTGGGATCTCGACCCGCAGAACATCGGCGCCTGGCCCGGAGCGGTCAAAGTGCTGTTCATGGTCATCGCGTTCGCGGTGGTCATGCTGGTCGGCTACAACCTGTTCATCACCGACAAACTCAAGAACCTTGAGCGTGAGCAGGATCGGGAAGTACAACTACGGCGCGACTACGAGGACAAGGCGGGACAGGCTGCCAACCTCGATGCCTACCTGCAGCAGAAGCGCGAGATGGAGGCGGCCTTCGGCGCGCTGTTGCGTCAGCTGCCGAGCGACACCGAAGTGCCGGGGTTGCTGGAAGATATCACCCGCACGGCTCTGGATAACGAACTGACCATCCAGAGTATCGACTTGAAGCCGGAAAACAGGACCGAGTTCTATGTGGAGCTGCCCATCGACATTGTCGTCGAGGGTGATTATCACAAGATCGGCGCTTTCGTCAGCAGCGTGGCCAACCTGTCGCGCATTGTGACGCTGCACGATTTCACGATCGTCCCGCAACGATCGAAGCAGGATCTGCGGATGCAGATTCTGGCTAAAACTTATCGCTATCTGGAGGAAGCGGAGTGAGCACGGGATATCGAACAACGTTTGGTCTGCTGGTGGTAGGTCTGCTCGCCGGTTGCTCCGTGGATCGCGACTATGGCGATCTGCAGGCTTTCATGGATGAGGTGGATGCTCAACCGCGCGGCCGCATCGAAGCGCTGCCGCCGATCCGTACACCCAAACCATTTCGCTATGCCGCGAGCATGAAGCGCAGTCCGTTTGAGCCACCAGTGCTGGTTAAGCGGGTAGAAAAGCAGAATGGACCGCAGGTCACACCGGACTTCAACCGGGTGAAACAGTTTCTGGAGCAGTACACCATCTCGCAACTCTCGATGGTGGGCACCCTCGCGCAGGACGGCGCGCAGTTTGCGTTGATACAGGACAGTGATGGCGGCGTCCATCGCGTTCAGAGCGGTGACTATATGGGCACCGACCACGGAAAAATTGAATTGGTCAGCGACACCGGCGTGGAACTGATCGAGATCGTACCCGACGGTATTGGCGGCTGGGTTGAGCGCGCGCGAACCGTGTCTTTGGCGAACGGAGCGTAGAAGGATGAAAAAGATGGCAACTAAAGTAGTGCAGCAGGCCCGGACGCTCCTCGCGGTGTTGATCGCGGGATGGCTCGCGCTTGCGAGCGCTTCAACGGGCGCGGCGACCATCGAGGATATCTCTTTTTCCTCACTGCCCGGTGACCGCACCGAAATTCGCTTGAGCTTCGACGAGCGACCGCCGGAGCCGGCGGGGTATACGATCGAGCAGCCCGCGCGCATCGTGCTCGACCTTCCTGGTGTAGTCAGCGGTCTCGAGCAGAAACATCACAATCTGGGCATCGGCAACGCCCGCCGAGTATCGATCGTCAGCACCAAAGATCGTACGCGAGCGATCGTCAACCTATCCCAACTGGTTGGCTATGACACGGCCATCGAAGGTAACACGCTGGTCCTCACGGTCGGCACCAGCGCCAGCGGCGTCGGTGCGACGCAGCAGCAGGTGGCGGATGATCGTCGCTACCGAGCGCCGAGTGACAGCAACATAGCCGAGGTCGATTTCCGTCGTGGCAACGGCGGTGAAGGCCGTGTGATTCTGCGCCTGAGCGATCCCAAAGTACCGATCAACGTCACCAGCGACGGCGGCCGTATCCGCGTCGAGGTTCGCAATACCGAACTGCCGACCGAACTGCGGCGGCGTCTCGATGTCACCGACTTTGCCACCCCGGTGCAGATCATCGATGCCCTGCAGGAGGGCGATCATTCGGTGTTCACCATCACCGCGACTGGCAACTACGACTACCTGGCGTATCAGGCCGACGACGTGATGTCCATCGATGTCACGCCGATCACCGAAGAAGAGCTGGCGCAGCGCGATCAGCTCTTCAAGTTCAAGGGCGAAAAACTCTCTTTGAATTTCCAGGACATTGAAGTGCGTTCGGTCTTGCAGCTGATCGCAGATTTCCAGGACCTGAACCTGGTCGCGAGTGATACGGTCTCCGGCCGCATCACCCTGCGCCTGCAGAACGTGCCGTGGGATCAGGCGTTGGAACTGATTCTCAAGACCAAGGGCCTCGATCAGCGCCAGGTCGGGAACGTACTGCTGGTAGCGCCGGCGGCTGAGATCGCGGCGCGCGAAAAGCTCGAACTGGAAAACCAGAAGCAGATTTCCGAACTTGCGCCGCTGCGTACCGAGTTCATCCAGATACGTTATGCCTCCGCGACGGAGCTGTTCAATCTGTTCAGCACGGGCGGTGGTGAAGGTCAGTCTATGTTGTCAGCACGCGGTAGTGTCATCGTTGACGAGCGTACCAACGCGATCATCCTGACCGATACCTCCGATCGGCTCGAAGAGTTTCGTCGCGTGATCAATCAGTTGGACGTCCCCGTCCGGCAGGTGCTCATCGAGGCGCGTATCGTCACGGCGAACGCGACCTTCTCCGAGCAGATGGGTATCACCTGGGGCGGTGGCGGCATCAGCATCGACGGTGACTCAGGCTATCGTTACGGTGGCTCGCAGGAGACCCTGGTGGAGCTGACCGATATTCTGACGGATGGCTCCGGCGATATTTCTACACCGGGAGACCTGATCGTGGACCTTGGGGTGACCCAGGCAGGCGCGTCGAGCATCGGTGTGGGTCTGACCCGCGCGGGTTTCCTGGTCGATCTCGAACTGTCCGCGCTCGCGACCGACGGTCACGCGGAAGTGGTCGCACGCCCGAAGGTTATCACGGCGGACAAGAGCTCCGCGGTGATCGAGTCCGGGGTTGAGATTCCATATCAGGAGGCGAGCAGCTCCGGCGCGACATCCACGTCGTTCAAGGACGCAGTGCTGTCCCTTGAGGTGACCCCGCAGATCACACCGGATGATCGCATCATCATGGAGCTGAACGTCAAGCAGGACACGGTCGGTACCGTGTTCAACGGGGTGCCGTCGATCAATACCAACGAGATTCAAACCGAGGTGCTGGTCGATAACGGCCAGACGATTGTGCTCGGAGGTATCTTCCAGACGGACAAAAATATCTCCACCACCAAGACGCCCTTCCTCGGCGATCTGCCCTACGTGGGCCGCCTTTTCAAGCGGACGGTGGAGCGCGATGACAAGCAGGAGCTCCTGATCTTCATCACGCCGCGCATCATTGCGGACGCCTTGACCGATCGCTGAACATCTCTGAGCCGCTGATCGGTCCGCGCGAAAAATCGGACAGATCACAAGCGGTTCGTTACACTAAACGGCGCCAACCAGCATGGATCGGCGCCGTTTTTGATGAGCGATACGAGTATATTTTTAGTCGGTCTGATGGCCGTTGGCAAAAGTACCGTCGGCAGGCTCCTCGCCGAGCGCCTCAAACGTTCTTTCTATGACTCCGATCAGGAGATCGAAGCCCGCGCTGGCGCGGAAATTTCCTGGATCTTCGATATGGAGGGTGAGACCGGATTTCGGGACCGGGAGGAGGGTGTGATCGACGAACTCACCGCCCAGGCCGGTATCGTGATGGCGACCGGCGGGGGTGTGGTCAAGCGCGAACGCAATCGGCGTCATCTGGCCTCCCGCGGTATTGTGATCCACCTCGACTGTCCACTGAGCCGCTTGCTGGCGCGCACCCGCAAAGATAAGAAACGGCCTTTGCTACAGGGTGACGACCGCGAAGAAATTCTTACCCGTCTGCTGTGTGAGCGCGGACCGCTGTACGCCGAGATTGCGGACTATCGGTTTGTGTCGGACGAACAGCCCCCGCGCGCGCTCGTCGCACAGATCGTCAAACGACTGCGAGTGGATCAGGTCATCTAGCTCGGGGTGCCCGATGGGTGGGTACGATGCTTAGGCCGCGCGTCTTCGCAGCCGCAAAACCGCCGGACATGCTGTAGGAATGTTCCGGATTCGTTACACTCGCGCATAGCGTCACTTTTCTTTCGCTTAACCACCAGGAGCCCTGAGCAACGTGATTTTGATGCCACTTGCGCGTCGCCGTCTGTGCGGCCGGTCAGCTATGGATCGGCAGGACCTGCCACGATGAGCGCGATCTACAGCGTCGCGGTGGATCTTGGCGAGCGCAGTTACCCCATACAGATCGGCGCGCAGTTCTTCGCCGATCCGCAACTGCTGCGGGCACAACTGCTGCCGTGGCTCGCGGGAGAGCAGGTGGCCGTGATCACCAATGCCACCATCGCCGCGCACTATCTGCCGGCCTTGCGCGTGGCGCTGGATGGGTTGCGGGTAGAGGTGATCGAGATCGGAGACGGCGAACAGCACAAGTCTCTGACCAGCTACACCGAAGTGATGGATACGCTGATCGCTCGGCGCTTGAATCGCAGTGCCACGATCATCGCCTTAGGCGGTGGGGTTGTTGGCGATCTGGCGGGCTTTGTGGCGGCGACCTATCAGCGCGGCGTCGGCTTTGTGCAGGTCCCGACCACCCTGCTCTCCCAGGTGGATTCGTCGGTGGGCGGCAAGACCGCCGTGAACCACGAGGGTGGAAAGAACCTCATCGGCGCCTTCTACCAGCCTGCGGGCGTTCTGATCGATACGACCGTCTTGTCGACCCTGCCAGCGCGCGAGTTCGCGGCCGGTCTCGCGGAAGTAGTGAAGTACGGCGTCATCTATGACGCGGACTTTTTCACCTGGTTGGAAGCCAATGTCGATGCGCTGAACGGTCAGGAGCCGCAAGCGCTCGCCTACGGCATTCGCCGTTCGTGTGAAATCAAAGCCGAGGTGGTGGCCGAGGATGAACGAGAATCGGGCCTGCGCGCGATCCTGAATTTTGGCCATACCTTCGGCCACGCCATCGAGAACCTGTCCGGCTATGGAGCTTACCTGCATGGCGAGGCGGTTGCGATCGGGATGGTGATGGCGTTGCGCTTCTCCGAACGTCTGCATCGGCTCGACCAGGGGCATACGCCACGCTTGGCTCAGTTGCTGGGCGCTTTGGGTTTGCCTGCAAAGCTGCAGGGGGCGCTGGATCGCGAAGCCTTCAAAGCGTCGATGGGCATGGATAAGAAAGTTGTCGATGGCAGAATACGTTTTGTTCTTGCCGATGCGATCGGCAAGGTCAGCATCACCGATCACTATGACGATCAGATCCTGAATGAAATTCTGGACGAGTTTAACGAGCACCTTGCAGCGTGACGCTTGAGGTCGCACAGGAAAGGGAGACATGCAGCATACGTTTTTGGGCCTGACCCATAATCCGTTTGTGCCGCCTCACGAGGGTTTCTTTGCAGGTGGGGACAGGAAGACCCATCTCGACCATCTGCGTCATTTGAGTCAGTGGTCTCGGCGTGTGCTCGCCGTGACCGGACCGTATGGCATGGGCAAGACCACCCTCTATCGTCAGCTGTCCAATAACCTTGAAGCGAAAACCAAGGGAGCGCGCCTTTCCGGTTCGGTCGTCAATTCCGAGCGTGAGGTGTTGGCCGGCCTGTTGCAGGGCTTCGGGGTAGCGGCGCACAACGATGCGCACATAGACGATATCATCAGCCTGATCGTACAACACGTTAATGACCAGGATGGTCTGGGGCGGACCTGTATCGCGATGATCGACGATGCCCATCGCCTCGACAGTACTGCGTTACATCGCTTGTTGACGGTCGTGGCCGAGTCTGCGCTGCGCGTGGTCCTGTTCGCGGAGGCCGAGGTGATCGCGACGATTTCCGCCCCGGCCGCTCAGTTGGAGCTGGATTGGTTTGAGATTCGCCTCACCGGGTTGCCGCGTGGCGATGTGCGTGAATATCTCGAATGGCGGTTTGCCCAGGCTCAGTATCGCGGCCGCTTACCGTTCACCGATGCTCAGGTCGAAGCTGTCGTCACGCGCTCCGGCGGCAATCCCCACGCGATCAACCAGTTGGCCAGCCAGATGCTCGGCGAATTGGAGAGCGGGGAGGTGCGCAAGCGTGCCAGTAAATTCCCGCTCATGCATATGGCACTGACCGTATGTCTGATCGCGATCATCGGCCTTGCCTACATTTTGGTGCAACCCCCGGCTGGCTCGGACAATACGGTGGTCGCCGCCGTGGATTCCGAAGCGACCCCTGGCCCTGGCGATGCCCCGGTAGAGGCAACGTTACCCGCCGAGATCACAGACCCCGTCCCGCAGGACGATGGGCTGATCTATGCGGAACCCTCATCTGACCAGGACCAAGCCGATGCACCCACAGACTTATCCAATGGCGCGGGTGATGTTGCAACCAATCCCAGGTCAGGTGCGGGGACGGTGGCGAATTCTGAGCCACAAACAGAAGTCGCGCAAAGTCCGGAGCCTGTGAACGAGGGCGCCGATGACGTCGACGCAGCCGCGCTCGATGATCCAGATGTGGCCGCCCCGGTGGTAGCGGCGCCGACTGCAGATGTAGCGCTGCCCGGGCGGACCACTACGCAAGAATCGAGCGCGCCGCGCGAGCCGGTGGAGTCGTCACCGCAGACCGGCTCTCCGACGACACCTGCGGTGGAACGCCCACGCTCTCCGGTGCCGGTGGAAGAATCGAGCGCGGGCGTTAAAGGGGTGGCGTGGTTGATGCAGCAGGAGCGTTCGCGCTACACACTGCAGTTGGTCACGGTCTCGTCCCGCGAGCGCGCCCTGGCGCTGGTAAATGCCCAATCAGATGCGTCTGAGTTTGTGGTCGTACCGACCCGGCGTAGAGAGCAGACTTTGTATGTCATCCTCTATGGCTTGTTTACCTCACAAGCCGCCGCCAGTGCGGCGCAACCGGGGTTGCGTGGCGACATGGCCGGGCTCAAGCCCTGGGTGCGTCCGATCGCACAGGTTCAGGGAGCGGCTTACCAGGGCGGTTAGTTATCCGGTCCGTCAAGCTGGCGTTTGTGGGACCTAAACGACTAAGCTGGGGATAGCTCGCCCAAGCCGTGTTCTAAGCGCGTGGGCGGTGGTGCAGTTGTGCGGTTGGGAGGCCGCTTGGGGGGAAACTTTGCACGAATCACAGGTGGCGGAAGAACAGGCCCGGGCGCAGGCGCATGATCCATATACGGTGCGCAGCGGGGAGGCGCACGCACCACCGGCAAATCTCTGGGGCCGGCTGCGGTACCTCGGCCCGAGCTTGATCATCACCGGGGCTGTGATCGGTTCCGGAGAACTTGTGCTCACCACCAGCCTCGGCGCGGCAGCGGGCTGGTCGCTGCTGTGGTGGCTGGTGCTGTCCTGTTGGTGTAAGTCATTGATCCAGGCGGAGTTGGCACGCTACACCATCGTTTCCGGTGACACCTATATGCGTGCGATCAATCGCCTGCCGGGTAAATTCTGGCATGTGTCGTGGCCAATCTGGTTGGGACTGCTCGCCTATCTGCCGGGTACGATGGGTCTCGGAGGTATCCTCGGCGGCGCCGGCCAAGCGCTCGCCTTTCTTGGCTCGGTGATCGGATTCGACTGGGACGCGACGGTGTGCGTTGGCTTGATCGCCCTCGCCACGGCGATCATCCTTGGCTCTGGGTCGTATCGCTGGTTGGAGGGGGCGATGCTGCCGTTGGTGCTGGTCTTTACCGCGGCGACCTTGATCTGCTCCATCGCGATGCAGTTCACCGAGTATCGCGCGTCTGCTGCGGACATCATCGGTGGTATGACCCCTGACATGGCGCTGTTCTTACCCTTTGCTGCGCTAGCTCTGTCGGCCTACGGCTATACGGGGACCACGTCGGGGGATCGTTCGGCCTATACCTATTGGTGCATCGAGAAAGGCTATCCGAGTTTTCTGGGTGCCGACCGCAGCGCGCCGGGGTGGGAGGCGCACGCCCGCGGGTGGATGAAGGTGCTGCACACCGATGTCTGGTTTGCCCTGATCATCGTCACCTGCGCCACCGTCCCTTACTACATCCTCGGCGCGGGGGTGCTGAACCGGATGGGACTGCAACCCGAGGGTAGTGATGCAACCATCGGCACGTTGTCGAATATTTTTACCCAGACGCTGGGAGAGTGGGCCGTGTGGCTGTTCTCCATCGGTGCGTTTTTTATCCTGTTTTCCACCGTGCTTTCCGGGGTGGGTGCGGGCGGACGGGCGATTCCCGACTACTTCATCGAGATGCGCTTTTTCGATCGCTCGAATGTCGCGCTGCGCAAACGCATCATTCGCGGCTACCTGGCGGTCCTGCCGTTTATCGCGTTTATCATCTATCTGTTCGTACCCAACTTTGTGGTCCTGATCATGATCGGTGGCCTGACCTCTGCGCTGTTTCTGCCCATCCAATCCGGCGCGACCCTATGGCTGCAGGCCAAACACATGGATCAGCGCATCCGCCCTCGGCGCCTGACCCGGATCGCCATGTGGCTGATATTCGCGTTTGAATTGACCATGGCAGGGTTGGTGTTGTGGTTTGTGGTCCTGGCGCCACTGCGCGGGTGATTCCGGCGCAACCACATCGGGGGGAAGGCCTAAGGTAGGGTGGTAGTTCCCATCAGGAAGCGATCCACTTCCCGCGCGGCTTCGCGCCCTTCGTTGATCGCACGCACAACGAGCGATTGACCACGGCGACAATCTCCTGCGGCGAATACCCCCTCGATATTCGTGGCGTAAGTGCCATAGCCTGCCAGGTAATTCGAGCGTTCGTCGTAGTCCAGGCCCAGCGGATCGCTGACATCGTGCTCCGGACCGAGGAAACCCATCGCCAGGAACACCAGATCGGCGGGCCAGTCTTTTTCGGTCCCGGGGACGTTTTCAATCCTGCCGTCTTTCATCTCCACCTGGATCGTGCGCACGCCCGTGAGCTTGCCGTTATCGTCGCCGATGAAGTTCAGCGAGGATATCGAGTAGATGCGCGGATCGTCACCCTGCACGTGGGATGCTTCCTGGTGGCCGTAGTCGACACGGAAGATGCGCGGCCAGGTCGGCCAGGGATTGTTGGCGAGGCGGTCGGCCGGCGGTTTCGGGAACAACTCGAAGTTCACGAGACTCTTGCAGCCATGGCGCAGCGACGTGCCGATGCAGTCGGTGCCGGTATCGCCGCCGCCGATCACGATGACGTGCTTGTCCTTGGCATTGATATACTGGCCGTCAGCGAGGTCTGAGTCGAGCAAGCTTTTGGTGTTGCCGCGTAGAAAGTCCATGGCAAAGTGAACGCCTTCGAACTCGCGCCCCGGGATCGGCAGGTCGCGTGGCACGGTCGCGCCGGTTGCTAGCACCACCGCATCGTTGTGCTCGCGCAGTTCGGTGACGGAGGTGGAACCGTTGCTGCCATCCGCCACGTTGGCGTTGACGACAAACTCGACACCCTCGTCGCGCAACAGTTGGACGCGACGTTCAACGACTTCGTTCTTGGCGAGTTTCATGTTCGGGATGCCGTACATCAACAGCCCACCGATACGGTCTGCGCGCTCGTACACGGTGACTTTGTGGCCTGCCTTGTTGAGCTGGGCGGCTGCGGCCATACCGGCTGGGCCGGAACCCACGACCGCGACCTTCCTACCGGTACGCATCGTTGGTGGCTCGGGTACTACCCAACCCTCTTCGAAGCCACGATCGATGATGGCCATCTCGATGTTCTTGATGGTTACCGCTGGGTCGGTAATCCCCAGCACGCACGCACCTTCACAAGGAGCCGGACACACACGACCCGTGAACTCCGGGAAGTTGTTGGTCTTGTGCAGGCGATCCAGTGCCTCGCGCCATTGCTGCCGATAAATGAGGTCATTCCATTCTGGGATGAGGTTGTGGATAGGACATCCCTCTTCCGACTGGCAGAACGGCACGCCACAATCCATGCAGCGCGCACCTTGCATCTGCAGGCGATCGCCGTCGTGGTCGGTGTAGATTTCATCGAAGTCCAGCAAGCGCACCGCAGGCTCCCGGTAAGGTGCCGCGTTGCGGGGGAACTCCATAAATCCTGTAGGCTTACCCATGGTTGTTATTGTTCTCGTACAAATTGAAGCGAAAGATGAGGATCAGCCAGCGCTGACTTGTTGCTTGCGGGCTTCCAGCACACGCTTATAGTCGGTCGGCATCACCTTCACGAACTGCGCAATGCTGCTCTGCCAGTTCGCCAGGATCTCGGCTGCCACGGTCGATTCGGTGAACTCGTGGTGGCGCTTGATCAAATAGTGCAACTCGTCGATGTCCTCGACCGCCTGCATGGTCTCGAGCTCCACCATCTCCATGTTGCACTGGATCTTGAACTGGTCTTCGGGATCCCAGATATAGGCGATGCCCCCGCTCATCCCCGCCGCAAAGTTCCGGCCGGTCGTCCCCAGGATCACCACCCTGCCACCGGTCATATACTCACAGCCGTGATCGCCCACACCTTCGACCACGGTTGAGGCACCGCTGTTGCGTACGCAGAAACGTTCCGCCGCAACCCCGCGGAAATAGGCCTCACCGGAAGTGGCGCCGTACAGCGCGACGTTGCCGAGCAGGATGTTCTCTTCCGCCTTGAACTGACTAACCTTGGGCGGGTAGATGATCACGCGCCCACCGGACAAGCCCTTGCCGACAAAGTCGTTCGCATCACCTTCGACTTCCAGGGTGACACCCTTGGCCAGCCAGCAACCGAGACTTTGCCCTGCGCTGCCATTGAGCTTGAAGTGCACCGTATCGTCCTCGAGCATTTGTGGGCCCACCTCGCGAACGATCTTATTCGAGAGCATCGCCCCCACCACCCGATTGGTGTTGATGATCGGCAACTCGGCATGCACCGGCGTGCCGCGCGCGATCGCGGGTGCGGCGATTTCCATCAGCTTGTTGTCGAGCGCTTTCTCCAGCTCGTGATCCTGATCGTGGATCGCATAGCTGCCGAGGACCTCGTCAGGGATACGCGCCGGCGCGAGGATCGTCGACAGATCCAGGCCATCGTTCTTCCAATGGCTGATGGCGTCGTCGACCTGCAATAGGTCGACGCGACCGACCATCTCGTTGAGGGTGCGGATGCCGAGTTGCGCCATGATCTGGCGCAGCTCTTTGGCGACCATAAACAGGTAGTTCACCACGTGCTCCGGCTCGCCGGTGAACTTCTTGCGCAGCTCCTTGTCCTGGGTCGCGATCCCGACGGGGCAGGTATTGAGATGACACTTGCGCATCATGATGCAGCCCAACGCGATCAACGGTGCGGTCGCAAAACCGAACTCTTCGGCCCCGAGCAGCGCTGCGATCGCCACGTCTCGACCGGTCTTCAGCTGACCGTCGGTCTGCAGCACCACCCGCGAACGCAGATTGTTCATCACCAGGGTCTGGTGGGTCTCGGCGATGCCGAGTTCCCAAGGCACACCGGCGTGTTTGATCGAGGTAAGGGGGGAGGCGCCTGTGCCGCCCGTGTCGCCTGCGATCACCAGATGATCCGCACGCGCCTTGGTCACCCCGGCGGCAACCGTGCCGACGCCGATTTCGGCCCCTAGCTTAACGCTGATGCGCGCCTGGGGATTCCCGTTCTTGAGGTCGTGGATCAGCTGCGCCATGTCCTCGATGGAGTAGATGTCGTGGTGTGGCGGCGGGCTGATCAGCCCCACCCCAGGCGTCGAGTGCCGTAAGCTGGCGATGTAATCGTCCACCTTGCCGCCGGGCAGTTCACCGCCTTCACCCGGCTTGGCACCCTGGATGATCTTGATCTGTAGTTCGTCGGCGTTGGTCAGATAGTTGATCGTCACGCCGAAACGGCCGCTCGCCACCTGTTTGATCGCCGAGCGCTTGGAGTCACCGTTTTCGAGCGGGATAAAACGCTTGGCGTCTTCGCCCCCTTCGCCGGTGTTGGATTTCCCGCCCAGGCGGTTCATGGCGATGGCCAGGCTTTCATGTGCTTCAGCGCTGATCGAGCCGAAGCTCATCGCACCCGTCGCGAAGCGCTTGACCAGCTCAGCCTCCGGCTCCACTTCCTCAACGTCGATGGGCTGGATGTCTTCGACAAACTTTAACAAGCCGC
The DNA here is from genome assembly GCA_039028775.1 of Pseudomonadota bacterium. Classification (GTDB taxonomy): domain Bacteria; phylum Pseudomonadota; class Gammaproteobacteria; order Pseudomonadales; family Azotimanducaceae; genus UBA4421. The sequence goes on from JBCCHL010000005.1 coordinate 11,919, forward strand.
GTAACGTTGCGTTGCGGGTATTGGTTTCGTTGATCTGTTTGGCGAACTGCCAGTAGGCATCTTCGCTGTTGGTGCGCACGGCGTTCTGCAGGTGGGAGACGGCCTGGGGGTCCCACATATGGGTGTCGCCGTGGCGACGCCAATGGAAGTCACCGGGATTGGGCAGCACGTTTAAGGGGATCACGTTGCGATCCGGAAAACCGAGCTGGTGTCGGCGCTGCATCTCCTCGCCCAGCACGCTGAAGCCCACGCCTTCCACCCGGCTGGCGATGCCGGTGAAACACTTGTGGATCACTTCGCTCGCCAGGCCGACTGCTTCGAAGATCTGGGCGCCTTTGTAGGATTGCAGGGTGGATATGCCCATCTTCGCCATCACTTTGAGCATGCCCTTGGCAACGGCTTTCTTGTAGGCGGCCACCACGTCTTCGTCGTCTGTGATGTGTGCAGCCTTGTCGAGTCGGCCTTCGGCGCGACTGTTCCACAGCGCCTCAAACGCCAGATACGGATTGATCGCGTCCGCACCAAACCCGACCAGCAGGCAGTGGTGATGGACCTCGCGCGCCTCGCCAGACTCGACGATCAGGCCGATGCGTGTGCGGGCGTGATCCGCGTTCAGATACTGGTGGACGCTGCCGACGGCCAACAAAGTACTTAACGGGATGCGATCCTCGCCGATCTCGCGGTCGGACAGAATCACCAGGCTGAAGCCTTCGTCGATAGCGCTGCGGGCCTCAACGTTGATCCGCTCCAGCGCCGCGAGCATGCCGGTCTCACCCCCGTCACGGGGGTAGGTGATATCGATGGTCTTGGTTTTCCAGCCGCGATAGTCCATGTGTTTGATGGACGACAGCTCCGAGTTCGAGAGGATCGGATGCGGCAGGCGCAGGCGGTGGGCGTGTTCGGGCGTGATATCGAGTAGATTTCGCTCAGGACCGGTATAGCACTCCAACGCCATGATGACCTCTTCGCGGATCGAATCGATGGCGGGGTTGGTGACCTGGGCAAACCGCTGCTTGAAGTAGTCGTAGATCATGCGCGGTTTCTGCGACATGACGGCCAGGGCGGCGTCGTTGCCCATGGAGCCCAGCGGATCGCGCAGCTCGGTAACCATCGGCTGTAGCATGAACTGCATGGTCTCGGTGGTGTAGCCGAAGGCCTGCATGCGTTGGATCAGGCTTTCCTTGCTCAGGCCTTCGCCGACCACCATGGGGAGTTCGGCGAGGTCTAGGCGCTGCTCTTTGAGCCAGTCGGCATAGGGACGACGGTTGGCGAAATCACTCTTCAGCTCTTCGTCTGGGATCATGCGCCCTTGATCGAAATCGATCAGGAAGATCTTGCCGGGTTGCAGGCGGCCTTTTGCGATCACGCGATTCGGGTCGACATCGACCACGCCGACCTCCGAGGCCATGATGCATTTGTCATCGTCGGTGATGTAGTAGCGCGAGGGGCGCAGGCCGTTGCGGTCGAGGACGGCGCCGATGTAGGTGCCGTCGGTGAACGCGATGGACGCGGGCCCGTCCCAGGGTTCCATCATGGTCGAGTTGTATTCATAGAACGCGCGGTTGTCCTCGGACATGGTTGCGTGCTGTTGCCAGGCCTCTGGGATCATCATCAACACCGCTTCCTGCAGGGTGCGCCCGGACATGAGCAGGAATTCCAGCACGTTGTCGAAGTTGCCCGAATCCGAGCAGTCGGGCTCGATGACCGGAAAGAGCTTCTGCAGGTCATCGCCGAACAGTTCGCTTTGCGCCACCCCTTGGCGCGCATTCATCGAGTTCACATTACCCAGCAGCGTGTTGATCTCGCCGTTGTGACTCATGAATCGGTTCGGCTGCGCGCGATCCCAGGACGGGAAGGTGTTGGTGGAAAAACGCGAGTGCACCATTGCCAGATGGCTTTCGTAGTTTGGATTGGTCAGGTCGGTGTAAAAGCGCGGCAACTGTTCCGGCGTCAGCATGCCTTTGTAGATGATGATCTTGGACGACAGCGAGTTCACGTAGAACAGCTGGCGTTGGGTGATGCGCTCGTCACCGCGCAGCAGGTGGGTTGTGTGTTTTCGGATGAGATAGAGCTTGCGCTCAAAGTCATCGCCGCGCAGGCCGTCCGCCGCGCCGACAAACAGCTGTTCAAACGCCGGCATGGCAGCGCGGGCGGCGTTGCCGATATCCGCTGCTTCAGGGTCGGTGGGTAGCTCGCGCCAGCCGATCAGCGACTGGCCGGCGGCACGGATCTGGTGCTCTAACTCGGCTTTGCAACGCGCGCGCTCCTCCGCATCTTGGGGCAGGAATACGATTCCCACGCCATAGGCACCGGTTTCCGGCAGGGCCTGGCCAAATTGTTGCTCAGCAATTTCCTGCAGGAGTTTGTGTGGCAACCCGGTCATCATGCCGGCACCGTCGCCGGTGTTCTTCTCGTACCCAACGCCGCCGCGGTGTTCCATGCAGCAGTTCATATGGGCCGCGTCCGATACGATCTGATGACTCGGACGACCTTTGATATCGCAGATGAAGCCTACGCCACAGGCATCTTTCTCCATGCGGGGATCGTACAGGCCGTGTTTCTTCGGCAATCCACCATTTACTGCTATGGCCATAAGCTCTCTCTCTTCGATCTCAGCCTCGAGGTCTTGTCCACCCTGGGCTGGAGGTGTCTGGCACCTTAAATGCCCAGCACCTCTATGAATGTGCACCATCTCTCTTCGGAGCCGTCTTCGCGACCGTCTCCGTCTTACGCGCGCCTGACCTGGATCCATCTCTGGGACCGTTTCGGGCCCCAACAAGGCTCGGCGGCGCGGCGCAACCGAGCGCTTTATTGTCTGGCACTTTGGCGTCAAAGCGCACCGTTCGTCGTGAAAAGTGTCTTCGTCGTCCTCGCGCATGGCCTGCATGCGCGTCAGGCGCTTTGCGCGGCCCCCGGTCCAGGCGGCGCCCGGCCGATACGGCGGGCCGCCGGGCGTTGCCTTAGAGCCTTGCTTCAGGGCGTAGGGTGCCCACACCCAGTCATGCTGGGAAATCCCTGACCCTAATGGCCTGACCCTAATGGATTGCGGCTATGCCGTGGCAGGCTTGTGGCCTGCCGATCATCAGCGCTGTGCTGTCTGTGCTGTTTGGCGATGCCCAGTCTTGTGCTGTTTGCATCGATCAAATACTGCTAAGTATTTGATTTGGTGTACTAAATCGCGTCGATGCGACCATATGCAGTACGAACTAGGAAACATCTCAAAAAATTGTTCATTTTTCAAGATTGACGCGGCGATTAGATGCCTTATTGACAGTATAATTGACTATTACAACCTCACTGGTGGCGATACCAGAACGCATATTGAGGCGTGAAGCCCAATCCGGCATACAGCGCCTGGGCGCTGGTGTTGCTGTCCAGGACGTGCAGGTAAGCATGTTCCAGGTTCCGCCCAGCCAACCAATCCAGCAGGTGGCTGGTAATAGCCCGACCGATCCCTTGTCCACGTGCTTCTGGCGCGCAATAGATGTCGAACAGGCCACCCACGCGGTGGTCGGCGATCGCCAAGCCGCAGCCGAGAACCTGTTCATCCCGGTGGCTCAATGCAAAGGCGCAGTCGTGGCCAACGCTCTGCAGGATGACCCGATGCAAGTCCTGGGCGGGGTGGGGCATCTCCATCAACTCGCAATAACCCTGCAGCCATTCCTGCAGGGAATGCAGGCGCACATCCACAGCGTTGCGCGGTGCCGCAAAGTTGCGCAATGCCAGGGTCATGATGGTGCTCGGCTGGCTGCGTTGGTAGTCGCGTTCTGCCAACAGGCGGTCGAGGCGGGCCATGTCTTGCCGCTGGGTGGTAGCGCTGATGCGAAAAACACACTGCAGTTGTTCGCGTGCGTAGAGGTTTTCGCAGTAGCGTACGCGGTCGATAAGGGTGTGGTCGCGTGGGCTGGCCGACAGGTACAGCGGCACAACACAGTTCGAGCGCATGGACAAGCCCTTGGAGAAGCGCAGCAACCAGCCGTCGAGCAGCATCTGCTGCATCGCGGGCCAGGCATTGACGGCAGCCTCTTCCACCTGGCGGGTCAGGGTTGGCAATTGCGGCTGCCAAAGTAGCGTGTGCTCGGCCATCTCCGCAGTTTATACCCGCAGCTGAGGGCGGCGCGAGCACAACGCGCTACGCCTCGACTGGGATTGGCTAGAATCTTTCAATACAATGCGCGCGTTAATGTCGGGCTGCTAATACGGCAGGCATGCCGCCGGGTATGCCTGTCTGCGCAGCAAGATTCTGGGCGAACTCCACTCCGGCTTTGAGTGGTGGAACTGCAGCGACCTGGGACCGTGCCCTGGCTTTGTTCGAGTAAAGGTCCAAGCAGAATTAAGAACTCGCAACTTGCTCAACCAAGCTCTCATATCAAGATTTAAGACAAGAGGATTACCATGAAAGACCCCGTTCGAGTATCGATCACCGGCGCCGCTGGACAGATAGGCTATGCACTGCTCTTCCGTGTTGCGTCGGGGGCTATGTTGGGGAACGACCAGCCGGTCATTCTGCAGTTGCTCGAAATCACCCCTGCGCTGGATGCGCTCAAGGGTGTGGTCATGGAACTGGATGACTGTGCGTTCCCGCTGCTCGCAGGCGTGGTGCAGACCGACGATGCCGATGTGGCATTCAAGGATGCCGACTTTGCCTTGCTGGTCGGCTCCCGACCCCGTGGCCCCGGCATGGAGCGCAAAGATCTGTTGGAAGCCAATGCGGCGATTTTTTCCGTCCAGGGCAAAGCCTTGAACGATCACGCGTCCCGCGACGTGAAGGTGCTGGTGGTCGGCAACCCGGCTAATACCAATTGCCTGATCGCGCAGCGCAACGCGCCGGATCTCGATCCACGTAACTTTACGGCGATGACCCGCCTGGATCATAACCGCGCCATGGCCCAACTCGCGCAGAAGGCGGACAAGCACGTCAGCGATGTCAGCGATCTGTGCATCTGGGGTAATCACTCTGCCACCCAGTATCCGGACATCCACCGCGCGACCGTCGCGGGCGATGCCGCCATGGACATGATCGACATGGATTGGTACACCGGCGACTTTATCCCCACGGTGCAACAGCGTGGCGCTGCGATCATCGACGCGCGCGGCGCCTCCTCGGCCGCGTCTGCGGCCAACGCGGCTATCGATCACATGCACGACTGGGCGCTGGGCAGCGATGGGATCGTTTCCATGGGTGTGTACAGTGATGGCAGCTATGGCATCGACGCGGGGTTGATCTATTCTTATCCGGTCACCTGCAGCGGTGGGGATTGGAGCATTGTGCAGGGCATCGACATCAACGCGTTCAGTCGTGAAAAGATGGACGCCACGGCTCAGGAACTTGGAGAAGAGCGTGACGCAGTCGCTCACCTGCTACCCTAACCTGCGGTTTGCCGCGCTCGCATGCATCGTCTTGTTTGCGAGCTGTGGCGAACGTCCTGATAGCCGAGAGTCCTCCAACGCTGCGCTGCTCGGCTCGTATCCGCAAACCGACACTGTAGAGCATGTCGATGAATACCACGGTGTGTCAGTAGCCGACCCGTACCGTTGGCTCGAAGCCGATGTGCGGGAGGATGCGGCAGTGCGACGCTGGGTAGATCAGCAGGCCGAGTTCGCCAGCACCTATCTGAAGAGCCTGCCCAACTGGCAAGTGCTCAACGACCGGTTGACGGAAATCTGGTACACCGAACGCTACGGCACGCCCTATCAGAAGAATGGGCGGTACTTCTACAGCTATACCGACGGGCGCATGAATCAAGCCCAGGTGTTCGTGAGTGATGCGCCTGCCGAGCCGGGCAGCATATTGTTTGACCCGAATACCTGGTCGCAAGACGGCACTACCGCGCTCGGCAGCTACCACCCTGCGCCCGCGGGTGATCACGTGGCCTACATGGTTCAAGAAGCTGGTTCCGACTGGCGCACGATCAAGGTCCGTAACCTTGTCACCGGTGTCGATACCGACGATGAGATACCGGATATCAAATTTTCCAACCTTTCTTGGGATGCGGCGGGCGAGGGCTTCTTCTACACCAAGTTCAAACCCCCTGAGGGCGAGCGTTTCCTAAGCCGGCTCGACAATGCACGCGTGATGTATCACCGGCTCGGCACCCCGGTCGCGCGGGACCGCTTGATCCATGCAGACCCGCAACACCCGGAGCGGGGCTTCTCCGGCGAGGTGACCCATGACGGCCGATATCTGGTGATCACGTCCTCGATCGGGACCGCGGATCGCTATCAGGTCTACATCAAAGACCTGCAGGCCGACACCGAAGTGCAACAAATTGTCAGTGGTTTCGACCATGACTACAGCCTGGTGGACCACATCGATGGGGAGCTGTTTTTCCGTAGCGACCTGGATGCCCCGAATGGACGGGTGATCGCCATGCGGTTACACGATGGACGCGTGCGGGAGATTGTTGGCGAGCGCGACAACGTCTTGACCCGCGCTCATCATTTCGGCGGACGGTTTGTATTGCAGTATCTGCAGGACGCGAGCTCACGCATCGAAGTGCATAGCCTGGACGGCGAGCATCAGACCCAGTTGCAACTGCCGGGCATCGGCAGCGTTGCAGGCTTGAGCGGCGGACCGGAGCAGGATGAGGTGTTCTATGCCTACTCGAGCCTTAATCGACCGTCCACCATTCGCCGCTGGGCGCTGGACTCCAATGCGCAGAGCACATTCCGACAGATCGAGATGGGACTCGATCTGGATGGCATGGTGGTCAAGCAGGAGTTTTTCAGCTCCCGCGATGGCACCCGGGTGCCCATGTTCATCATGCACAAGAAGGACAGCAAACTCGATGGCAAGCTGCCGACGCTGCTGTACGGTTATGGCGGGTTCAACATTTCCCTGACCCCGGGCTTCTCGATGTCCCGCGCGTTGTTTGTCGAGCAAGGTGGGGCAGTGGCCATCGCCAACCTGCGCGGTGGTGGGGAATACGGTGAAGAGTGGCATGCTGCGGGCACGCTCACCAACAAGCAGAACGTATTCGACGACTTTATCGCCGCAGCGGAGCACCTGATCGCCACGGGTTATACCGCACCCGAGCATCTCGGCATCATGGGTGGCAGCAATGGCGGCCTGTTGGTGGGTGCGGTGCTGAACCAGCGCCCCGAACTCTTCGGCGCGGCGCTGCCGCTGGTCGGCGTGATGGATATGCTCCGCTTCGAAGCCTTTACGGCCGGGCGGTATTGGGTGGACGACTATGGCTCGGTGACGGATCCGGAGCAGTTCGCCGCCTTGCGCGCCTATTCGCCCTATCACAATATCGCTGAGCGCGAGTACCCACCGGTGCTCGTGGGGACAGCGGATACCGACGATCGGGTGGTACCGGGGCACAGCTTCAAATACGCAGCGCGCTTGCAGGCGCTGCAACAAGGCGACGCACCGATCCTCTTGCGGGTGGAACGCAGCGCCGGCCATGGAGCCGGGAAGCCGACGTCCAAGCGCATCGAAGAATACACGGACTATTGGGCCTTTCTGCTGCACCATCTGGGATGACGCATGGGCCGAGGCTTGTCGACGCGAAAAAGTATGGGGGAGATATGAGCGAGATACGCGAGTTCGAGATCGATATCAGTCAGGCGCAGCAGGAAGACTTGCGCACACGTTTGGCGGCCACGCGGTTTCCAGAAGCCGAGACGCCGGACGACTGGAGCCAGGGCCTGCCCCTGGCTTATGCACAGGAGCTAACCGCCTATTGGCGCGACGAGTACGACTGGCCTGCACGCCAGGCCTACTTCAACCAGCAGCCCCAGTTCACCACCACCATCGACGGGTTGGAGATTCACTTCATCCATCGACGCAGCGCCCACGCCGATGCCAAACCGCTGCTCATCACCCACGGGTGGCCGGGCTCGGTGGTGGAGTTTCACAAGGTGATCGACGCCTTGGCCGATCCTGTTGCCCATGGCGGCAGTGCGACGGACGCCTTTCATGTCATCTGCCCCTCGCTGCCAGGCTATGGCTTTTCCTCTAAGCCCGCAGTGCCCGGATGTGGGGTGGAGAAGATTGCCGGCATGTGGGATCAACTGATGCGCAGGCTGGGATACGAAAAGTACCTGGCGCAGGGTGGGGATTGGGGCTCCGCCGTGACGACGGCGATCGGCATTCAGAATCTGGGCGCCTGTGTGGGGATACATGTGAACATGCCCAACGCCAGCGCGCCGCAGGAAGCGCGGGATAACCCGGATGAGGCTGACAAGCGCGCGTTTGCGGGCGCCGGATACTATCAGCAGTGGGGCGCCGGATACTCTAAACAACAGAGCACACGACCGCAGACCCTGGGGTATGCGCTGGTCGACTCTCCTGTGGGCCAGGCGATGTGGATCATCGAAAAATTCTACGAATGGACCGACTGCGATGGTCATCCGGAAAATGTGCTCAGCAAGGACGAGTTGCTCGACAACGTGATGTTTTACTGGTGGGCCGGCAACGGCGCCTCGTCGGGCAAACTTTACTGGGAGAGCTTCAACCGCGCCTTCGGTGGGGAAGGCGCGCAGACGGTCGAGCTGCCCACGGGCTGCTCGATCTTCCCGAAAGAGATCGTGCCGACGCCGCGTCGCTGGGCCGAAACCCGCTACAAGAACATCGTGTACTGGAACGAGTTGGATCGGGGTGGGCACTTTGCCGCCTTCGAACAACCGGAATTGTTTGTGGCGGAGTTGCGGGCCTGCTTTGCCTTGATGGCTTGTTAGTTAGAGCTTCGTGAGCGGACCGATGCCCGCATCAGACGGTCCGCGTTCTAGACCCGGACCAATTGCATAAGAGGTTCGAAGGAGTAGATTGCGGGGCGCCGACCTGCAGCCTCCTGAACGGTGTGCAGTAACTCGTTGTCCAGCAATGCCCGGGTGAATCTGGCTGCCGTTGCGGTTGGTATCTCACTCTCGCGAGTGAATTTGTTGTTCCGAAAAACGGGATTTGTGAAGACAAAATCCACAACCACAACACTCCATTTTGAAGCCAAAATTGCCGAGAATGTGCGCTTCATACATTCGTACAGATCTCTAATACTCTCCGCGATCTCGAGGTTTCGAATCGCTTGTTCCTTGACCGCAACCAGGAAAAACTGACACCAGGACTCCCAGTCGTCTGTCTTTTGCATGGGTTGATGTCAAAAGCCTTTGATTCTCATGTATTTAAAAATGTGAGTATCAAAGACGTTTGCAGTCAACAGGTGAATGTCTACCGACGTTGCATCTTGAAAATAGCGCTGATCTGAGATGCAAAGCAGCACACAGTCCTGTTAGACCGGGTCGCACTAAGTCGACCGACGCTACGAATAGTCTACGTCGGGTTGCCACTCGATCTGCTGGGCCCAGATCTGCGCCGCGCCGTAAATCAGGTCCATGACCGGGTCTTTGAGTGCGAGGTAGTCGTCTATGTCATCCGGGTGCCTTGCGGCAAGCGTACGCTTTATCTGTTCGTAGCTCGCGACGGCCTCGGGATGGGCGCGCAGATAATCCCTTAAAACCAACGCGTAGCGCTGATTGAGGTTTCCTTCCTGACGTACGTGAAGGTGGCAGCGTCGCTCTCCATCCGGTTCGCACAGGAACGCTTTGCGCAGTTGTGGGTCATCTTCTGCCCTGCCCACCAGCCAGTCGGTTGCGATTTGCGACTTGTGCTCGAAGCCGATGCTTGCGAGCTGATCTGGTACCCGCGTGGTGCGCAGATCGGCGACGCTGACCTGGATGTCGATCACATCTTTGGCGTTCATGCCGGGGATCGATGTAGAACCGATATGGTCGATGCGCAATGCCTCAGGGGCGGCGGCTCGAATGCGGTAGGCAAGCTGGGCAAACGCCTCCGGCCAGTCGGATCGATAATCCATGATCACCACGTGCTGCATCGGGATATACTCCTTGCCTACAGGTCGACGTCGTACTCCGTGTACCCTTCTTTGTCTTCCAGGCGCTTAAGCTCCGCCGGAGCGAAGGGCACGGTGGAGATGAACGGGAACAGGTCATCTTTGGAATAGTCGTTCTTGCGCATCCAAGCTTCGCAGATCTGCACGTCGATCACCCGGTAGGCGGACAGCTTGGCGGTCTGATCGATCAGCATCTTATTGCTGGGATAGCTGTGCCGCAGGAAGCGCTCCGCCTCGCGGCCGTGCAGCATCATCACGATGGCAGGTTGATCGGTCCGATCGTCGCTGATGCCGGCCTCGAGGGTGTTGAGGATCAACTGTACCTCGGACTTCGTTTTTGGCACCAGATTGATGAACTTGCCCGAGGCCATGGCGGGGAGGCCACCGATCAACAGGAGTGCGGACAGGGCGCAGCGCAGGGCCAGGCTGAAGGGTCCGAAGATGGGTTTACGGCTGCGCATAACGATGGGTTTGGTCGGCCTTTCGGGCGCTAACCATACCACCGAAGTGGGCGCAGGTTGAGCGCCCGGTCGGTCCTGGTCTGCACATGGATCAGTGTCCGTGAAACTGCGGCGTACGTTTCTCGGCGAACGCGCGACCCCCTTCCTTGCCGTCTTCGCTGTTGCGTACCCGCAACAGTTGCTCACGGGAGATCGCGCCCGCTTCGGCGGGACTCTTGTTGAGCGTCTCGAGCGAGAAGCGCTTCGCCGTGTCGAGCACCAGAGGCGCAGATTCGGCCAGGATCTTCGCCCACGCGAGCGAAGCGGTCAGTTCTTCGCCGACCGGAACGACCTTGTTGACCATTCCTGCCGCCAGGGCTCGCTCGGCCGGGAAGTCCTCTCCCAGCATCATGAACTCCATCGCCACCTTGTGGGGGATGCGTGCCACCGCGCTGGCGATCAGACCGCCGGTGAAGCCGAGTTGGGCTTCGGGGTACTTAAACACGGTGTTCGCGGAGGCAACCACCAGATCACACATCTGCACGATGCAGTAGGCCCCACCGATGCACCAGCCGTGCACCGCGGCGATCACCGGCTTGGAGGTGGTCGCACCGACACTGGGGACTCCCTGCCACATCTCCTTCGGTGGGCTCTTCACGTCGGCGCCCACGGAGAACGCGCGATCGCCCGCAGCATGTAGGACCGCGACGCGATCGTCGGACTCCTCCAAGCGCTGCCAGGCCGCCTGCAGACCGACGATCACGTCCTCGTTCAACGCGTTCATGCGCTCTGCGCGATTGATGGTGATCGTCGCGATCTTGTCAGCGCTGCTGTACGTGATGATGTCGCTCATGAGGATTTCAGCCAATCGTTGAACGTTGCCGCGCGCTTGTCATGGAAGGCGCTCACCCCTTCCTTCGCGTCGGGATGGTGATCGCTGATCGCGGTCTTGGCGGCGATCTCGTCCAGCGATTGTTCCCAGTTGAGTTCAGCTGCGTTGTAGATGGACTTCTTCAACAAGCGCATGGACACCTGAGGTCCGTCGGCGAGTTCCTGGGCCATCTCCATCGCGGTGCCTTCGAGCTGGTCCACCGGCACCACCTCGTGCACCAGGCCGAGGTCCAGAGCCTCTTGTGCGGTGACGATCTTCTTACGCATCAGGAAGTCCATCGTCTTCGCGACACCCATCAGCTGCACGAGCAGATATTGTCCGCCTTCGTCCGGCAACAGACCGAAACGCAGCGTTGCACTGCCCATGCGCGCGGTGTCGGCGGCGATGCGAAAATCGCAGGACAACGCCAGGGAAAAACCGGTCTGGATAGCAACGCCGTTGAGCGCGCAGATGGTCAGCTTGTCGAGATCGCGAACGGCGCTATTGAGGCGTTGGGAGATGGTGCGCAGCCCGTTGTAGGTGCCCAGCGCGTTGTCGTGTCCCGGCGGAATCGCATCGACCAGCGGCTCGCCGGGAATCTCCGCGTTCTTGTATGCTTTCAGATCGTCACCTGCGCAGAATGCCCGGCCGGTGCCGGTGAACACCAGTACCCGGACGTTGTTGTCCATCTGCGCCTGGGTCACGGCCTCGACCAGGTCCCGCTTGATCGCGGTGGTCATGCCGTTCAGACGTTCTGGCGTGTTGAACTGAAACCAGGCGATGCCCGGCTCGCGCAGCTCCAGATCGAAGCCGGAAAAAGAACCTGTCTTCATAGTCTTCCCTCCCGTATCAAAGACTTGTTAGAGGTGTGGTGGTGAGTATCAATCCCCCATCAATTGACGCCAGATGTTCGGGTCGTCGATGCGGATATACGGATTCATCTGCTTGGTTTCGCCCAGGGTCGCGTTGGGGACGTGGCCGTAGTTGTGGCCCGGCAGGAGTAGGGTGTCGTCGGGCAGGGCTGCCAATTTCTGCATGCTGGCGAACATGTCCTGTGAGTTGGAGCCGGGCAGATCGACCCTGCCGCAGCCGTTGGTGAACAGGGTATCGCCTGAAAACAGGGTATTTTTGATGCGAAAGCACTGGCTCCCGGGGGTATGCCCCGGGGTGTGCAGAAATTCCACTTCGATATTGCCGAGCTTGAGAGTGTCGCCGGAGTCGACTCTGACGATGTCCGTATCGGATATCTCGGTCACTTTCTTCAGGCCATCGGCTTCGACTTTGTGGGCGTAGACCTTGACCGGGTTCTTCTCCATCAAGGTCGCCACACCCTCGATGGCGTTGCCGCGCATGGAGCCACCGACATGGTCGGGGTGGTAGTGGGTCGCGAGCGCGGCTTTCAGGGTGTAATCGCGTTCTTCGAGGTGTTTGAGCAATCCATCGATGTCCCAGGCGGGATCTACGATCGCTACTTCGCGGCTTTCGCGGCTGCCGACGATGTAGGTGTAGTTCTGCATCGGGCCGATCTCGATTTGCTCGATGATCAGCTCCGTCGGTTCTTCCCAGCCCGCTTCTGCCACGCGTGGTCCCCTTCGAAGTTCGTGTGCAGCGCTTACAGTAGCCTAATCAGGGTGATTTCGCACTTGGAACCGATGCGCATAACCGGACCCCAGGTCCCGGTGCCGGGGGAAACGTACAGGGTCATGTCATCGACGTGATAGTCGCGGTAGAGGCGGGGGAACACCCGGCTGACGAGAAAGTTGAACGGGATGATCTGCCCGCGATGGGTGTGGCCGGTCAGCATCAGATGGCAGCCCCAGGCGGCGGCCGCTTCCGCACTGTCGGGACGGTGGTAGAGCAGGATGCGATACGCGTCGGGTACCGGGTCGATGCTGGGCAGCACCTCGGCGACCTGAGTTTTGGCCTCGGCATCGTCGATGCCGATGAATTGGATGGAGTCGTGCAGAGTGCTCCGATTGCGCAGGACGTCGATGCCGAGGTCGGTCAGGCGCGCGCAGATGGCCTCCAGATCGACGTAGCGCTCGTGGTTACCCGTGCAGAATAAGGTGGGCGCCTCAAATTGCGCCAAGGCGGCAAGCGCCTCGCGTGGGATATCGCGCATGTCGATGAGATCGCCGGTGATCACCACGTAGTCGGGTTGCAGTTGATTCACCCGCGCGACGATGGGGGCTAGAAAACCGGGTGCGCGGGAGCCGATGTGGACATCGGAGATCTGGGCGATGGTGGTCCCGCGCAGCGCCTCGGGTGCGGGCGTGTCCAGGGTCTGCACATGCAACATCCACGCGTTGACCATACCCCACAGACTCAGGGCGAGAACCAGCGCGCAGAGCAGCGCGGCGAGCTGCTGCGCATCGGCACCGGAAAGGACCAACAATTCCGTCGGCAGCAGGAGTACAAAAGCTAGGAAACAACTCCCCATCCAGGTCATGATCACCGCCGAAACGGCCCGCAGCGCAGGTATCGACCATCGTTCCAAGGCGATGCGGCTCGCCACCGGGATGCCGTACAGGAGGCAGGCGAGGCTTGCGTTGTGCGCAAAGTCCGGCACCAGCCAGTTCAATATCCGCAGGGGCGGGTAGACCATCGTCAACCCGATCACGATCAGGACCACAACTAGGAACACGGCGCGGGATTGGCTCAAGGTGATGCGGTTCCCGACGGTTATAGATCGGGCGCGGCGAGCAATAACACGCCGCTACCGTGGATCGACTGGCCGGCGATCGCAGTGTGGGGGATCAGGCATGCGTGGCCCGGCTGCAGCGTCAGGTCGCCGCAGGCGAACTCGCCGCTGATACCCATCGCCACGGCGTAGGGGATCTGGGGTGGCATTGGCAGGGTTTGGATGACATCAAAGCTCACCCGCCAGACGTTGAAGTCGTCGAACGAAGCGATGCGCTCCACGCCGGGTGCCACGGCCTCAAACACGGGGTCTGCGGGTGCCTCCAGCTGCATGCGTTCGACGGCATGTGCGGTATCCCAGTGGTCCTGGGTGAGCACCTTCTGATTGAAGGAGATGATGTAGCGCTCGTAGGTCTGGGTTTGAAACTCGACCACCCGCACCCCGTGTTGCAGCGCATGCGGTGTCCAGGTGGGTACCGAGACCACATCGCCGACGCGCAGCGGGCGCAGTTCGGTAAAGCTCTCCATGTGTTGGCGAGCGCGGCTTTCTTCCGGACGCGCCGTTTCGGCATCGACCGCTCGATCATCGATCGCGCGGCGAATCTGCTCGTAGGCGCCCACCGCAGCGCGGTACTCCGCCCTGAAAGTCGTGTCGTCAGCACTCGCGGCGCGCCGGGTCTGGCTCATGCCGAAACGGATCGCCCCGCAGCCGTCCGGCCAAGCGGTCGGATCGATGTGGGTGACCACGTACACTTCTTGTTTCTCTTCGTGCACCTCAAAATAGAGGCTGCCGCGGTCGGCATCGGGACTTGGATCGAGGATCTTCAGCAGCAACAGCGCTGCCCCGGCGGTGGGGTCTGGATGTTGCGCGAGATAGGCGGATAGCGGCCAGGACACCTCGTCGATCACCACCTGACTTTCGCCGCGTGCCTCCATGCCGGTATACCAGATCTCCTGGCCCCAGGGTTTGGGTATGTGTACCGGTGCCAGGCTCACCGCTGCGTCCGGCACAAGGTTGGGTATCTGCGACAAATGTCCGAATCCGATAAGCAATACGGGTTGTGGGGCATTATAGTCGTTTGCCTGTGCGGACACACACCGACACGATCAGGAGATGAGACATGGCATCGAGCCCGGCGGCACTGCCCGACATAGAGGTTTGTCAGCGCGCGCGCCTCAGTCGCGATGGGCGCTTTGATGGGCGCTTCTATATCGCGGTGCTCACCACCGGTATTTTCTGCCGCACCACCTGCCCGGCGCGTATGCCCGCGGAGGAAAACGTGCGGTACTACGCGACCATCGCGGCAGCCCAGCGGGCGGGCTACCGACCCTGCAAACGCTGTCGGCCGGAAACCTCGCCGACGCTGCCGGAATGGACCCTGGCTGACGATATGGTGTTGCGCGGTGTGCGTCTGATCGATGCGGGTTATCTGAACGATCACAGCGTGGCGGAGTTGGCAGCCGAACTCGGTGTCGGCGCACGGCAACTGAGTCGATTATTCGCCCAGAATCTCGGCGCAACCCCGAGTGCGATGGCGCGCATCAGTCGGGTGCGGCTCGCTAAACAGTTGCTGTTCAACTCCAACATGCCTCAGGCGGAGGTCGCATTCCATGCGGGGTATGGCAGCGTCAGCCGCTTTAACAGTGACATTCGGGCGCTGTTTCGGGCCCCGCCGGGCGCGCTGCGCGCTAAGAAGACCATCGCGCCCTCACCCAGCGTGACGCTGCATTTGCCCGTGCGTCCGCCCTATGACCACGATTGGGTGTTCAGCTATCTGCAGCGTCGGCAGCTGCCGGGTGTAGAAGAGGTGAGTGGGGCGCCGGGGAGCTGGCTCTATAGCCGTTTCCTGCCTGACGGGGTGGTCAGGGTGAGTGCCGATGCCCCGGGTTTGCGGGTCGAACTGCCGTTGGTCGAAGAACCGATCCACAGCCTGCTCAGCCGCGTACGCCGCGTCTTTGATCTCGGTGCGGATGGGGCGGTGCTGCACGACACGCTCGCCCTGGATCAGACCTTAAAACCCTGGGTGGACGCGCGCCCGGGTTTGCGCGTGCCCGGCGCCTGGCATGGTTTTGAAACCGCGGTGCGGGCGATCCTGGGTCAACAGGTCAGCGTTGAGCGTGGTACGGTGCTTGCGCAACAGATGATCGAACGGTACGGCGCTGGCGCGTTTCCGGGCCCAGCGCAGCTGGTGGATAAGGAAGTTGCGGAACTGGGCATGCCGGGTCGACGCGGCCGGGCGATCAGCTTGCTCGCCCGCCTGTATCAGGCGGGCGAACTGCACCTGGACGAATGCGGCGACTATGCGTCTGTCTATGCGGCGCTGGTCGCTCTGGAGGGAGTTGGTCCTTGGACCGCGAATTACATCCGCATGCGCGTATTGAAGGACCCGGATGCTTTCCCCGACAATGACTGGGTGGTACTGAAGCAGCTGGGGTGCACGGCTGCCCAGGCGCGTCAGCGCAGCGTCGCGTGGCAGCCCTGGCGGGCTTATGCGCTGATGTATATCTGGTACGCGGCCGGGCAGGCCCGCGCGCAAGGCGCGCCTGATTGATGTCCGCGCGCTTGCTATGAGAAGGGCTCAAGTTACCAAGCGGATTAACACAAACGGAATAACACAAGCGGATTAACAAGAGGAATCACGATGTCTGAGGTCACCTATTGCACGACCCTGGCCAGCCCGATCGGCGACCTGACCTTGAGCGGCGACGGCGAGGCGTTGACCGGCTTACACTTTTCGACTGGCACCAAGGCGCGAGGTCCGGATCCCGCCTGGCGCCTCGATCCGCGGGCTTTTACGCACGTGGTGGCGCAGTTACAGGAGTACTTCGATGGCGCGCGCCAGGTCTTCGATCTGGAGCTGCGGCCCCAGGGCACCGAGTTTCAGCGCAGCGTTTGGCAGGCGTTGCTGACCATCCCCTACGGCGAGACGCGCTCCTATGGGGATATCGCGCAGCAGATCGGCAAGCCCAACGCAGTGCGTGCGGTGGGTACCGCTAACGGCGCCAATCCGATTGCGCTGATCATCCCGTGTCATCGGGTGATCGGGGCCGATGGTAGCCTGACCGGTTTTGGCGGCGGTCTGCCGACCAAAGAATATCTGCTCGGCCTCGAGGCGGATCAAACCGGGCTGTTCGCCGCCAGTCGCTGACCGGTCCCGGTTGCGCCCAGGGTTGCTGGCGTGCCTTATAGCGCGTTCGATCCGCGCAGCGGTCTGGGCCTGATACCGGCTTCCGCTCGTCAGGGATTGCGCGGCTTTTTCAACTTCCAGAACTTGGTGCCTTCCAGCGACAAGTCGTACATCAGGCCCTTGTTGCCGAATACAAAGCCGATGATCGGGTCTCTGAGGTTGTTGGTATCGATCTCCTTGCCGACCCCAAACTCGATCACCGCGATGCTGCCATCAACACCAGCCTCCCAACCGTCGCTCTCCACGAAGCCACGCAACGATTCGTCGGTCATGAACATGACGACGTCGGACTTCGCCTGTCCGCCGAGTTGAAAACCTACCGACAGGGAGGTCAGGCGGTAGTAGCCCTGGGTAGAACCCTGCACGAGGAGCGCACCTTCGCCATATTCGGCACCGACGCCGGCACCGCCTTTGTAGACGCGGGGAAAGACCAGAATGCCGCGCGCCCGCGCGCCCAGCGCTTTGGCTTCGCTCTGTTTGGCATATAGGCGTTCGAGGGTGGCCGTCACCCGCGCATCCAGTTCGACGCGCGGGTCGGCTTGAGTGAGGCCCCAAGGGGCGAGGGTGAGGAGTAACAACACAGGAAAGGAATACGAGGTTAGACGCACGTGTGGGTACCTGCTTTGTGGGGTGGCGTTACGATACCACGATTTGCTTGGTGAATAGGCCTTGGGCGCGGTGCTGCCTGCGTAGCGATCATGCGTATCTTGGTTTATTTTTGGTAACCATATAGTTACCAAACGGTGCGTATCGGATGCGATTCGGCCCTGTACGCCGCGCTCGAGTCTCGCTAAGGTAAACAAATGGTTACCAATGCGGAAAAGTTAGTGCTGGCCGGTTTGGAGTTGGCGCAGGATTCTGGTGTCGCTGCGCTGCGGGTGGATCGGGTGGCCGAATTGGCCGGTCTCAACAAACGTCTGATCTATCACTATTATGAGTCCCGAGCGGGGTTTTGTGCGGCGCTGGAGCGCGAAGGCCTGCGACGCCTGCATGCCGACCCGCTCTTGAGCGTATCGAGTCGCCAGGTGCTATTGGCGCTGTGTGGTGTGAACGCGCTGGATGGACCGCTGGCTGGCGGCCCTGATCTGCGCGATTTGGGTATGTTGGTCTGGCCTGCCATGCTCAAGCGATATGGGCAACTGGGCGGTCAGGATTGGTCTTTCTCGGATCGGCAGTGGGTGGGGTTCTGTAGCGAGTTGATGGGTATCTTCTATCCGGCGGTCCAGACGGCCACCTTGGGCACCGAACCCCGCGCGCGACTGCGCGCGCTACTCCTGGATCGGAAGCGCTTGGGTGCGGATGTTCGCTAAATTGAGCACTAAGAGTAAGTAAGTACTTACTCATGATCCCTGGGCAGCATCGACGGTGCTGGCCACGCTCCGGAATCAGTCGGTATGTTGCTCCCGGGCTGGGGTCAGGGTGGTGTAAAACTCGGCCAGATTTTCGCTCACCGTGCGCAGTGGCTTGCGCGCCGGGGCCTCGACCTGAACCCTGCCGGTGTCGTTATTGACGGTCAGGAAGTAGTCCGATTCGGGATCGGTGGTGGCGAAAAACACCGAAAACGGCGTGCGATTCTGTTTGCAGGCGAGCGCATGGCCGATGAGATTTTCGATCAGCCGCGTCTGATCCTCGGTATTCCACAGATACAGCAGCGTCACGTGACCATCCGGCGCTTCGGCCTCCAGATTGGCGGACCAGTAGCGGCCGTAGTGGGTTTTGATGTCCGGGTGGATCGACATTTCCAAGGCATTCTCCAGACCGGCAAAGTCCTCCACGGGTGGCTCGCGGCGCTGTGGTTGCCAGCAGATCCGCGCCTGGGCGCTGTGCAGATCGGTCCAGTGGGTACCTACTTCGCAGGGTGATGGCCACTGCGGATCAAATTCGGTTTCCAGCCGGTCAAAGCTCTTGGCGTAGTGGTCAAAAAACGTGTCGATACGTTCGGGCAGACTGTCCATGAGTGCATCTTCCGGGTTGCGGCGGATGGACACAAGATGCTTGCTCAGCGCGGACCGGGGCCCTCACCTTCTCGCCGCCGATGTCGTGGCGGGCCCAGGCCCATGCGAGGCTGGGCCATGTCCTCACTCAGGCGCTGACGTTCGGCGGGGGTCAGGGCGCTGACGAATTCGACAAACGACAGATGCACCGCGGTGTTGGTGGTGTCCTGCTGCCCGCGCATGTCGGTCAGGGCGCCGCGTAGCGCCTCGGCGTCGTATGGATCTGCTGCGATCAGGCTGCGTACCCTTTGTTGGTGTTCGCGCAGACCGCTGGAGCGGGGTCGGATGCTGCGGAAGTAGTCGCGTACGATCGGGCGCAGCGCTGCACGCCGCTCATCGGGCAGCGTCCGCGCCCAACGCGGAAAGGCCGGGGTGGCGTCGCGACCGGCCAGCGGTCCCACGCTTCTCTGTCCGACGATGAAGCCGGCCAGGGCCAGATTGGCGGCGATCGATGCGATAAGGAGGATGACCAGCCACCTGCTCTTCATGGTGTTGCCTCGCCGACCTCATAGACATCGCTGGTCTGGGTGAACAGCATACCGTCCACCTCGTAGGGGTCGCTGGTGATCTGGCTATAGCCCAGCGCGAAACCGATCAGCAGCGGCATGGCCACCGTCCCAAGGCCGCGCCAGGCGGACCCGATGAGCCAGTGTCGCAGCAGCGCCAAGGGGTCCTCTTCGTGCTGCGGCAGGTGGGCCATGATGCGACCGCGCAAATGCGCGGGTGCCGGGCTTTGGTGCGCCGGTAGTTGATCCAACAGATCTTCGAGGTCCCGGTCATGCATTGCTCTTGTGTCCTGGGTCAGTGTGCGTCTGTGGCGCGTTCAGGGATGCGCGCAACGCGCGTTTGCCTCGCGCCAGGAGCGATTCCACAGCACGCGTCGAGGTATTCATGATGCGCGCGATTTGCGGATTCGCAAAGCCCTGGGCGTGCCGCAGCATCACCGCTGCGCGCTGTTCGACCGGCAGGCTATCCAGTGCGGCGTACAGCGCCGCCGCCTCGTCCCCCGCGTCACTAACCGGCTCGACGGTGGCCGGTGTGCTCATGGTCGCTTGATCCGCCACGTCGAGTTGGGTGGTCGAGACCTCGTTGCGCCGCGACCTACGCCGCGTAAGGTCGATAAAACGATGATGCACAATCCGGTGCAGCCAGGTGGCCACACCCGCCTTGCGCGATCGGTAGGTATGGGCTTTTTCCCACACGGTGAGCCAGGTCTCCTGTACCAGGTCCTCCGCCTGCGCGTGCGACCCACACAGGCGCAGCGCGTAGTTGTACAGCGGGTCGATATGGCGCTCGAGCAGCAGCTCAAACGCCGGGCGTTCCCCTTGGGCGATCAATCGCATCAGCTGCGCGTCGTCGGCGTGTTGCACTAGCCCGCCAGCCGGTAGCCACGGCTGGCGGAGCTCTCTGGATGCACGCGTGGCACCGACGAGCCGTCCGGTGGCTAGCCGTTGCGCATCTGGCGCTGTTTTTCGCGCCAGGCTTCGCGCGCGCTGCGCATCTCTGCGCGGGTGATCAGACCATCGCCATCGGTGTCCATGCCGGCCATGCGCGCGGCCGGATTGGGCAACTCATCCGCGCTGAGCGTGCCGTCGCCATTGTCGTCGAGGGTCGCGAAGCGTACGCGTTTGCGTGCCTGCTTGCGTATGGCGCGACGATCCGCGTCGGCGAACTCCGCCGCGCTGACCGCGCCGTCACCGTCCGCGTCCAGCAGGCGAAAGACCTCGTCCTCGACCTGTTCTTTGCGCTCGGCGCGTGCCTCGGGTGAGAGGCGCGGTCCTATCCGCGGGCCGCCACGCCGCGCTTGGTTGCGCTGACCCATGGCGCCTTTGCGCATGCCCGCCCGCGGGTGTTCGAACGCCATAAATTCGTCGATGTTGATAGTGCCGCTGCCGTCGCCGTCCATCTGCGCGAAGTGTTCCGCCGCGCGATTTTCTACCTCGGCGAGCGAGATGGGGAACTTCCGTTCGCGGTTGTCGGCGGCGCTGCCCGCGGCAAAAGCCAGGCAGGCCACACCCGCGGCGAGGTTGATGATTCGATAACGCATAGTCTTGGTCTCCATAAACGTTTGAGTGCTCCGATTGATCTGTTTCGCTCTCAAAGGGATATACGCACGAGCCTCAGGATTCCGTCGCGGCGGCGTAGTTTATTTTGATCACTTCGTAATGTTGGGTGCTGACGGTTTGGTTGGGGTCGAGAATCCGCGGCACCCCCTGGTTCGCCTGGGGCCTGACGACGATCTCGTCACCGACCTGTTTGCCGATGCACGCCCTTGCCAGCGGCGCATCGATGGACATGTGATCGCGCCCTGCATCGACCTCGTCCGCCCCGACAATGCGCAGGGTACGCTGGTCCCCGGCCTCATCTGCGAGCGTCACCCAGGCGCCGAAGAACACGCGGCTTTTGTCGTTGGGCGCACGATCCACCACCTCCAGGACATCTAAACGCTTGCTGAGGTATTTGATCCGGGCATCGATTTCGCGCAGTTGTTTTTTTCCGTAGATGTATTCGGCGTTCTCCGAGCGATCGCCAAGGGCTGCGGCCTCAGACACCTTGCGCGTCACCTCGGGGCGCTTGACTTTCCACAGATGGGTCAGCTCCGCTTGCAGCTGGGCTTGGCCGGCGGCGGTGATGTAGGGGGAGCTGGCGGGTGCGGGGGGTCGATAGCGGCTCACGAGCGAGGCGTAAGGTTGGGATGGTGTCGAGGATGCTAGACAATCCACCCCGGACTTGCCAGCCGCTTAGCGGTGCCCATTGGTAGTGGCGTCCATCCAAATTGATGAGCGCCCGCGCGTTTACCAGGCGCATTCCGCGCGATCGAGTTCGGCCAACAGTTCTTCACCATTCCGATTGGTGGTGCGCTCGAAACAATTGCCATCGCGATCGCGGAACAAGCGCCGGGACACACGCGTATCGTAGCGCCCGCCGCCGGAGCGGATTACCCGTGATTCGCGCACCACCACCGGCTCATGGGCGCGATGGTAGGAGTGGGTCAGCAATCCACCGAGTATAAGGCCCCCGGCCAGATAGGCGGCGCGGCGGCTATGATGCCGGTCGCGATAGTAGTGGCGGTGGCCGTAGTTCCGATGGCGATAGTGCCGTTGTCGATAGGAACGATAACCGTAGTCGTGGTACCCGTAGTGATGACCGTAGCCGCTGTAGTGACGCCCGCCGGCGTGGGCATCGATACTGAACACGGCTGCCAGAGCGCACAGCCCGGTGATGATCATGAACTTGATGGCGAGCGCTTTCTTCGCGTGCATACTGCGTACCTTTCGGTTTTGCGCGGCCAGGCTAGAGGGGCCTGTGTCACCGTGCGGGTTGTCAGAGCATCGCCAGCCGGCTCCACCACTTGGGCAAGAACGCGTACTATGGGCCGCGATGATGCAGAGCATGGCGGATGGGGACTGAATGGAACATGAACAACAAGCGATCCGGACGGGGATGATGACGTGAGCAAGCGTATCGACTTTTATTGGGACATCGGCAGCACCAACACTTACTTCGCCTTTCATCTGCTGCGTCCTCTGGCCGCGCGCTATGCGGCGACAATCAACTATGTGCCGTTCAATCTCGGCTATGTGTTTCGGCATCACAATTACGTCCTGATGGAGGAGCCCGCGGCCAAGCTGCGCAATCGGCGCGACGATCTCAAGCGCTGGGCGGTGAAATATGAGCTGCCCTTCCGCATGCCGGACGAATTTCCGATCAAGACCAGTCGCGTGCTGCGCGGGGCGCTCGCGATGCGCACCCTGGGGCTGGAGGAGGCCTACATGGAAGCGGTGTTTCGGCGCTACTGGGAAGAAAACGATGCCACCATCCAAGATTACGCAGGCCTGGCCGCCAGCGTGGCTGATCTCGGGCTGGATGCGACGGAGTTTGAGCAACGAGCGGAATCGACGGAGATTCGTCAGCAGATTATAGACCTGACCGAATCGGCGCTCGCCCGGGGTATCTTCGGCGCGCCTTCGATCGTCGTCGATGAGCAACTCTTCTGGGGCAAAGACCGCTTCGATTTTGTGGAGGACCAGCTGGCGCGGACCTAGCCGGAGGCCCAATCCGCCTGCGCAGATCCGCGCGGTGGACCCACCGCATGATCAAGACCTTCCCCCTGCAGGAGGACACCGCGACAGGCGCCCGGGCTGGTGGAATGCGTATCGCCGGTGTTCATCGCCTAGAGTGGTCGCTCGGGGTTTGCCCCAGCGTCGGGTGACAGGCCTTGAAGAAGGTGAGCGGATCGGTGTAGTCGATGCCACCGCAGAGGTAATTCACCTTCTGAAAGCCGAGCAGGCGCTGCAGACGCTCAGGCATACCTAGCCAGCGTTCGGGCGACAGGCCCAGGTATTGGTTTTCCTGCTGGCGCAGCCAGGACAGATTGAAGTTCAGATTGATCGAGCGGCGGCGCTGGTCGACCGTCGCGTTGCCACCACCCCCGTGCCAGACCGCGCCATCGAACACCAGCAGTGAACCGGCGGACATTTCCGCCTCGACAACCGGCGCATCCTGCTCAATCGCGTGGCCCCACTTGTGACTACCCGGCACCAGTCGGGTCGCGCCGTTGGCCGATGTGAAGTCGTCCAGGGCGATCAGGGTATTGGCCACCAGGGGAAAGTGCGGGCGTGGGATGGGATAGTGGCCGTCGTCCTGATGAAGACCCTGGGGATCGACCCCCGGATCCGGACACATCGCGGTGGCCACCGACATCTGAAATTGTTTGCCCAGCACGCCTTCGATGATGTGCAGCAACAGCGGGTGGATCGCGAGCGCGTCCACGGCCTTGGTCTTGGCGAACAGGTTGTGGACGTGTACTGCCTGGATGCCGGTATAGCGGCCAAATTTACTCGCGTCGCGATGGGTGGTCAGCGCGAAGATGTCTTCCAGATCGCGCTGCAGGTCGGCCAGCTCGGCGGGATCCAGGAAGTCGGTGATGATGGCGTAGCCCGCTTCCTGCACCGCGTTGATCGCCGCCTGCGCGCGTTGCTCGTCCCGCGCCTCCAGGTGCAGGCCCGCGGTCAACCGGGTGGGTGTCTCCATGTGTGCCAAGCGCTCGGCGTACGCAGCTCGCGCCGCCGCCAGTTCAGCTTCTCGTTCAGCGTCGTTGTGGTCTGCCATCTCCAACCCTCCCTTTAGTTGGTGATGTTGAATTTTGCTGCCGTCAGGCGAGGGCGCCGGCCACCTCCTGCGGGGCGAAGATACCGCGCTCGGTGATGATGGCGGTTACCAGTGCTGCAGGCGTCACGTCGAACGCCGGATTGTAGACCGGTACGTCCGCACCGTGGGCGCCGCGCACCTCTTCGCTGGCGCGCTCTTCGATGGTCACGTCCGCTCCTGTAGGCGTATGCGGATCGAAGGTCGATGACGGGCACGCGACGTAGAAGGGGATACCATAATGCTGGCAGAGAATCGCAACCCCCAGAGTGCCTATCTTGTTGACCACATCGCCATTGGCGGTCACCCTGTCCGTCCCCACCATCGCCAGCTTCACATCACCCTGGGCCATCACCGTCGCGGCCATGTTGTCACAGATCAGTTTGACGTCGAGCCCCGAGCTGTGCAGCTCCCAGGCGGTCAGGCGTGCACCCTGATACAGCGGACGCGTCTCGTCCACATAGACGATGAAGTCGACGCCGGCGGCATGGGCCGCGTACATCGGTGCCGTCGCCGTGCCGAGCTGGGATACGGCCAAGGCGCCTGCGTTGCAGTGGGTCAAGACGCTGCTGCCCGGAGTGATCAGGTCGCGGCCGTGTTCTCCGATCGCGGTGCAGATATCGATGTCTTCGCGATGAATCGCTTGGGCTTCGGCGATCAGGGCTTCGGCGTCGGGTGTCTTGTCAGCGATTGCGACGATTCGCTCGCACGCCCAGGCCAGATTGACCGCCGTGGGGCGAGCCGTACACAGATAGTCCGCGTTGGCGCGCAGCGTCGTTCGGAAATCTGCGTCGGGTTCAAGCTCGCGCATGGACTGGGCCAGCGCGTACCCGGCGGCGACCCCGATCGCGGGCGCCCCGCGCACCGCGAGGGTCTTGATCGCGTCCCAGGCCTGGGACAGTGAGGTGATATCCAGGTAGGCGATCTCATGGGGCAGGATGCGTTGATCGAGTAGCTGCAGCCCGGAGACGGCGTCAAAGCGCAAGGTTTCGGGGATGCTCATGTCTTTGAGTCACTTGTGAGTACATTCATCTCGTCACGGACTGAGCGTCGTATTCGCCAACCTCCGCCCGCGCGGGTGGAGGACCGTCGAGTGCCCGGGCCTTGGCGAGCACCTGCACCAGCAGGGTGCCGCAATCCTGAGGCGTGCGTCCGCACACAAAGATGCCATCCTCGTGACCGGCGGTGGCAAAGATCAGCGGCCGGGTCTGATGTCCATCGAGCAACTGCGCCACGGCGCTGGCCATGGCGGGCGTGCCGTAGCCCACGTCGGCGCCGGTCTCCAGCAGCTGCAGCTCGGTCCGATTGCCCCAGATCACGGGGTTGTGGACGTGCAGCACACAGCGGATGCGATGGTCCGCCGCGTAGAGCATCGCGTGGGTTATAGATTCCGAAGAAGGTGGTGCAATCCCCCGCGCGTCCACCCAGAATCGCTCGGTACTGGCTTGGCCTACCACCACCAGGTCGTCGAGCACAAGATCGGCGGCACCACTGGTCTGACTGGCGGTGACGACAAAGTCATCGGCGCGGCGAAAGCTCAGATTGCCGTATGCAAACCCGGCATATAGCTCCGGTGTCTGCCCGATCAGCGCCAGGTCGCGCAGGATGCCGCGCCAGGCCCGCAGCGAGGGTAGGATGGGATCTGCGGCGAGGGTTTCGACCTCGCCCAGGGCGAACGGCAGCAACTCGAACCCGAACTGGATGGTACCTTCCTCGGGCTCCGGTCCCGCCGGGTTCTCAACGTGCTCTACCGTACCGGACACTTGCAGTACAATCCTCGTGAATTCGAATGGGCATAGCATGCCATGGGGAGCATATGGAGGACAGCGCGTCGATCGGGACCGCTCTTAAAGTCACGCGCGCGGCGGGTGCGTTAGGCGCGTACGTGGAAGGCGTGGATGTGCGCGACGCGCTGCGCGATGACGATCTGTTTGCTCAACTGCGTGAAGTTGCGCTGCGTTATGAGGTGATATTCCTGCGGGGACAGGATGTGCCCGCGGTTGACTTCCAGGCCTTTGCATGCCGCTTCGGGACGGTGCTCGATCATCCCGCGTATGGCACAGTCGCGGATGCGCCCTTGGTGCAGATTCTCGAGAGCACCGCCGAGCGCCCGTCGAAGATCGAGGAGTGGCATTCCGACATGACGTTTTCGGCCACGCCCCCCAGCTTCACAATCCTGCACGGGCAGATCATTCCCGAGTATGGCGGCGACACGCTCTGGGCGAGTGCGACGGCCGCGTATGATGCTCTGTCACCCGCGCTGAAGGCGCTGTTGAAAGAACGGCGCGCGGTGCATGACTTTCGCCATGGTTTCAAAGAGAGTCTCGCCGAACCCGGTGGCGAGGACCGCCTGGCTGACGCGATCGCGACCAACCCGCCGGTGTCACATCCGCTGGTGCGCACCCATCCGGAGACCGGGCGCAAAGCACTCTATGTGAACCCGCTGTTCACCACGCACATCGAAGGCCTGACGCTCAGCGAGAGCGAACACCTGCTCACCTTCCTCTACCAACATTGTGTCACCCATGAGTTCAGTGTCCGTCTGCGTTGGGCGCCGGGGACCATTGTGGTCTGGGACAATCGGGCGGTGCTGCACAAGCCGGTGAATGACTTCCACCCCCAGCATCGCAAACTCCACCGTATCACGATACAGGGCGACACGCCGGCCTGATGGGGGTGTGCGCGACAACTTCTTACAGGGATTGGATCGTTAGGGATCGTATATTGATACTTGAAAGGAATCACTACTCCTTTGCGGCCAGATGTCTATCCTCTGGGTTCAATTGGATTGATGTACCACGGTTGGAGCGGTGATGAGCGGTGAATCGCAATTTGCGTTACTCAAACAGCGGCGTTTTGCCGGTTTGTTCTATACCCAGTTTCTTGGGGCCTTTAACGACAACGTGTTCAAGGCCGCCCTGTCACTGATCTTCGTGTTTGGGGGCTTGATCGCCGCCGAGGCGACCAATACCTTCGTCAATCTGGCCGCCGCCCTGTTCATATTGCCGTACTTCCTCTTTTCCGCGATCGCGGGACAGTTGGCGGACAAGTACGAGAAGTCGGCGCTGGTGCGCAAGATCAAGATTTTTGAGGTGCTGGTCGCGTTTGCCGGCGGTATCGCCGTATTCGCCCAGAGTGTGTATGGGATGCTGTTCGTACTGTTCCTCTTAGGTGTCCAGTCCACCTTCTTCGGCCCGCTCAAGTTCTCCATCTTGCCCCAACAGTTGGATGAGACCGAACTGGTCGGCGGCAACGCGCAGATCGAGATGGGTACGTTTGTGGCGATCCTGCTCGGTACGTTGCTGGGCGGCGTGATCGCCGCGGTGGAAGATGTGAACGCGTGGCTGACCGCCATGGTGGTCGGCGTGGCCCTGGTCGGCTACACGGCGTCGCGCTTCATCCCCGAATGCCCGGCCACCGCGCCGGATCTGAAAATCGACTTCAATCCGTTTACCACCACCTGGCGGATGGTGCAGCGGGCGCGGACCAACCACGGGGTCTATCTGTCGATTCTCGGCATTTCCTGGTTCTGGCTGATCGGCTCGATCTTTCTGACCCAGATCCCCAACCTCGCCAAGCTGCATCTGAACGGCACCACCACCGTGGTGACCCTCATCCTCGCGGTATTTACCGTGGCGGTTGCGCTCGGTTCGCTCGCCTGTGAGAAGCTGTCCGGTCACAAGGTAGAGATCGGCATCGTGCCGGTCGGGGCGTTGGGTTTGAGTCTCGCCGGGATCGACTTTTATTTTGCGGTGGCCGGCCTCGATGTGACCGTGACCCGGGAGTGGACGGCATTCCTGGGTGCGGACGGGGCGCTTCGCCTGCTTATCGACATGGGTTTGATCGGGTTCTTCGGTGGCCTCTTCATCGTCCCGCTTTACGCTTTCATCCAGTTGCGCACCGAACCGGAGCGCCGCGCTCGCATCATCGCAGTTAACAATGTGATGAACGCAATTTTTATGGTGGTCGGATCGTTGCTGTCGATTGTTTGTCTCAGCTTCGCGGGTATGACCATCCCGGACTTCCTGCTCGCGACGATCCTGATGAATATCGCAGTATCGATCTTCATCTTTCATCAGGTACCGGAATTTGCCATGCGTTTCCTGGTCTGGATGCTCAGCCACACCATGTATCGCGTTAGCCACCAGAACCTGGAGGAGATTCCGGAGGAGGGTGGTGCGGTGCTCGTGTGTAACCATGTTACGTTCGTCGATGCGTTGTTGCTGGCGGGGGCCGTGCGTCGTCCGATACGCTTCATCATGTTCAAACCGATTTTCGACCTCCCTGTGTTGAACTTTGTATTCCGTACCAGCGGCGCGATCCCGATTCAGTCCGCCAAGGAAGATCCGGACGCGTATGAGGCGGCGTTCGCGGAGATTGCCCAGGGTCTCGCCGCCGGCGATCTGTTGTGCATCTTCCCCGAGGGGGCGCTGACCCGGGATGGTGAGATCGCCCAGTTCCGGCGTGGTGTCGAGCGCATTGTGGAGGAAACCCCGGTGCCGGTCGTGCCGTTGGCGTTGCAGGGTTTGTGGGGCAGTTACTTCAGCTACGCAGGCGGGGTGTTTCGCAACCCGTCGCGCTTCTGGAGCCGCGTCAAAATTGTCGCGGGCAAACTGCTGCGACCCGAGCAGGTCAGCGCGCAACGCCTGCAGGAGGAAGTCACGGCGCTGCGCGGTGGCATCGCCTGACCGACTAACTATAGCGCCTGCAGGAAGGCGATCAGCGCGCGCCGCTCGGCAGCGCTCAAGCTGAAGTCCGGCACGCGCTCGGCGTCGGAATTCTCGTAGTGCACTAGCACGGCTTCCAGATCGACGAGGCTCCCGTCGTGCATATAGGGCGCGGTGTGCGCGATCATGCGTAGGGTAGGCGCGCGAAAAGCGGAGCTTTTGCCGCCAACCCTGGTGACGTGGAAGACCGGTTCTGAAGTGGTCACGCTGTGGCTGATCGGACCCGAGAAATTGATGCTCGCATGACATTCGCCGCACCCGAGGCGAGGCGAAAAGAACAATTCCATGCCCGCCATGGCCGCGGGACTGAGCGCGGATGCGTCATCAAAAAAAAGGTAGCGGTCGAACGCGCTCTGCGGAGCACGGATGCTGCGCACGTAGCTTGCGAGCGCTTGAACCACCTTGTGCAGCGTGATCTGGGTTGCCCCGAATGCGGTGCCAAACGCTGCCCGGTAGCTCGGATCTTCGCGCAGCTTTTGCAGGTTGCTCTGGGCGAAGCCCATCTCGACCGGGGTGGTATTGGTCAGGGGTACCAGGTGTTGCGCCTCTAGGGTACTTAAACCCTGGTCGTCCCAACCGTAGCTTGAGTGAAACGCAACGTTATACAGGGTCGGCGTGTTACGGGTGTGTGTCTCGCCGGTCGCGCCGATCGCTGTAATCCGCCCATCGGTGAAGTGCAAGTCTGGATCGTGACAAGACGCACAACTGAAATCGCCGGTGCTCGAAAGGCGAGGGTCGCTGAACAAGCGCGCGCCGAGGCTGATCTTGGCAGGTGTGCTCTGATTGTCTTCTGGCTCCAGCGGGCGAGGCCAGAAGTCCGTTTGCGCGGCGCTGGGCACCGCCATAGCGCTCAGCCATAGCGCCAGTACAACCCGGCGCGTCCGTCTACCAGGTGCGCGTGTTGTTGAACGACAGATCAGTGGAAATCTCGGCAAGACGTTTGCGGCTTTCGATCCACTCGGCGAAGCGCTGCTCGTCTTCGCTCAGGGTGTCTCCCTTCTCTGCGCGCCACGCCTCGAACCGCTCCATCAGTTGGTCGGCGAGTCCTCGATCGTTGCGAAACAAGGTCATGTACGCGTTCTGAGTCTCATTGTAGTAGCCGAGCGACAGCAGCGCTTCTCCGCGATACTCGATAGCCTGGTAGAAGTTTGGGTTGATCTCCAAGGCGTAGTTATAGGCCCCGATAGATTTGCGAAAGTCGCCGGTCTTGCGCAGCGCATAGCCGAGTTCGTTGGCCGCTTTGTAATTTTGCGAATCGAGTTGGATCGCCTCGCGTTGTTTTTCGATCGCCTTGTTGTACTGCTTGGCCGCGCGGGCAAGGGCTTTGTCGCGCGCCTTGTCATTCTTGGCCTTGGCGGCTTTGGCCTCCTGCTTCAGCGCGCGATCACGGTGTTTGATCCCCGCGCGCATCGCTTTCTCGGACAGCACTTCTGGCGGCAATGCGCGGCGATTGTTGTCGTAAGTTGAGCCGCTGAGCCCACCGCCACCGCCGGAACCCGCCGCCAGTACCACTGCGGGCACTAGGCTCAACATCAGGATCAGAAAACAGCCTGGGAGGGCGGTGTGTGGACGGTGGTTGTGCATCGATATACCCCTGTAACGGTCGACTCAAGCTTAGAGATTTTTGCCCGGTAAGGCGAGTTGTGTTGGACAACCCCTCCGCCGTTGCGGATGGTGACCGGATTGCGGCGCTGGGTTAGCATCGCGGCTTTTCCTGGGAGCGCATAATGGATTCGGCTGTTGAGGCGGTGTACGACGACCTCGATCAACACATGGCGCACGAGCGTGACATCGCAGCGGCGGCGATGCCGATGGGGTTGCTGCTCGCCTGGACCGCCAATCTGCAACTGTTGGACGAAAGCCGCGTGAGTGCGCTGGCGCCGAACGCGGAGCGCCTGCTGCTGCGTATCCGTTATCGCGAAGTCAAAGGCAGCGAGTTGCTCATCGCGATCGGCGGCAGTCTGCGGCGGGAGCTCTTCACGCCTGCAGGACAGACGTTTCTGGATGACTACTACGAGCAGTATCTGGCCGATCTTGGAACACTGTTCGGTCCGGATATCTATGGGCTGGCGGAATCCTGGGACAACTACGATATTCTGGCCAAGCACCTGACCGCGCGCCTGATGGCATCGCGCGGCATTGGGGTAGCGCGCCGTCCGCTGCTCTCCCGCATCCGCGGCTACTTCTCACGCGTATTCAACCCATGAACGAACGCCTGGCCTTCATCCGCTCGGTCGAGGTGTTTCGCCCGTATAACAATGAGTTTCCCGGTGAATTGCTGTGGGACCAAGGCGTTGACGACGCACGCTTGGACATCTGGGCTGATGCGGCGATCGTGCGTATCGCCAAGCAGGATGAGCAAATCCTCGGCATCTATGCCATGGACCGCGAAGGTTCCGCCGCGTTCCATCTCCACGGCGTGATCGTAGCGCCGCCCGCGCGTCGCCGAGGCCTGGGCCGCTGGCTGGTCGGGCATGCGATCGGCGTGGCGGAATCGAAAGGCGGACGTTACCTGCTGGCGCCGGTTGCGGGAGCCTCGCGCATGCTCTCCCGCATCGGTTTTGCGCGCACGGCAGATGGCTTGCGCTTCGATCTTCTGCCCGAGTAATTGTGCTGTGGCGACGTGCAAGTGGCGCGCCTTCCCTGGCGCGCAGGCGCTCGCGCCTATCGGGTGAATTGCCAGCCGAGGGTGATCGTCCAGTCATTCTTCAACTGGGGACCTTCGAGGTCCTGATAGAGGGGCTGCAACCACTCCAGGGCTATGCGATTGCGGCCGCCGGGTAGCACCACGTTGACACCCAGCGCCGCATCCGCACGGGTGGCGGCATGGCGGTCGGGATCGGCGGTCTGCACCGGGGCGCGGATCGCCGGGTCACGACCGTCGATGTTGCCACGCTCAAAGACGCTCAACCGCGCGGAGAGACTGGTCCGCGGTGTCAGCAGGTAGCTCGCCCAGCCCTGAACGGTATGCTCGTCGCCCAGGCGGTAGTCTTCGTCATTGTCGTCGCCGCGCACCACGCTGCGCCACTGGCCGCCCCAACCCCACTTGCCCGTGCCATCGCTGTGGGTCAGTCCCAGGATCAGATCGAAGCTGCCCGATCCCAATTGCATGGGGTAAGGCAGGCGTGGGTTTGGCCGGGTGTTCATCGGCGTCAGAATCTGATCCCGTTTCTCGATATCCCCGGTGGGGATGGAAACGCCCAGCGTGCCGTGCCAGTGGCCGCTAGCGCCGATGGCGATCAGCGCAGCCAGGCTGATGTCCCCCAGCCCGGAGGTTTCGGTGGTGAACCGGCCGAGCGCCGTTGTGCCGGTCGGGCCGGCATAGGTGACGTGATCCATTTCTTTACGGGTGTGATGCGCCATACCCATCAGCGTGACGCGATCGGATGGTGCGTACATGGCGCCAAACATGTGCATAGACATGGTCATATTCAACGGCACCACGCGTAAGGTCGGCGGCATCATTGGCGCAGGCTCACGGGCGCGCGGAGGCGCCAGGGCGAACGGGTTGGCTGCGGTGCTGACAATCTCGGCGGGACGCAGATCATCGGTGCCGTCACGGTTATCGCGCATGCTCATGTGCATATAGCGATAAGAGAACATCCACTCGCCCTGCCGGTGGACGTGGTCGCCCATCACGCCGATGGGCGCGTGGCTATCGGGGCGGGGATCGGCATGGGCTGCGACACACACGGCAAAACTAACAGCCAGCGCGAACGCGCAGGCAGGCAAGAACTTCATACAGTAACTCCTGAAATGCAAAAACGGGTTCTAGCGATTCAAGGAGTAGCGAGGCGGTCCACGGGAAGGTGGGAGGTAGGCACTGACCCTGCGGTAAGCGATCAGCCCCGCAGGGGTTGGGGTGACGAGCACGGCAGTCGGCAGGGCGGACTCGAAGCCTTCCGGCCGATCCAGATCGGCGGCGAGCGATGCAAAAAAACAATCCAGCGCACGGGCGTGGTCGGTGTGATCCGCCGTGGTCGTGTGGTGGCCATTGTGATCGCCAGGGTGATGGGTGGCGGGATCGAGTGCCGTTCGATTCGATCGAGCGCGCAGTTGCTCGACAAACTCTCCGGGCAGCCCGTCGGGACAGATCTGCAGATACCAACCGTCTCCCCCAGCGCCGGGCATCAAACCCTGTGGGATGAAGACCTGGAAGGTCAGCACCGCGAGGACGAGGTGTTTGTGCAGGTTGAAACGTGCTTGCATTAGACGACTGTGGATTGACCACACCGGCGCATTATCGGGTAACGGGCCAGGTGCTTGTCGATGGGGGTTTGTCCTTATCGTGGGATCGAGTGTCCGAGCAAACTCTGGAGAATATCAGAGCAGCCCTTGTCCACTATAAACAATTGGTTGCGCGATGTGGCAGGGTCGCGCGGCGACTTGATGAGGGATATGTCGGTTTGTCGCCGATCTCCTCAGCGGCGCGGTCGCCCGGGTTGGGCTACTCGGGTTGGTTGTCGGTTCTTGCCGCGCGGCCCAGGTAGCCGCCGTGATGCCGCAGGCCGTAGTCTTCCCTTGTCACGCCTTTCTGTTCCAGCAACGCGAGCGCCAGCGCATCGGACACGGCTAGCATGGCGGCCATCGAGGCGCTCGGCGTGAGACCCAGTGGGCAGGGTTCTTCGATCACCCCCATGTCCAGCACAAAGTCGGATTGGTCGCGTAGTGGGGAGACGCTGTGGGAGGTCACCCCGATGATCCCCGCGATCCCCAGGTGGCGGGACCATTCGATCATCTCGATCACCTCTGTGCTTTTGCCGCTGGTCGAGAAAGCAATCATGAAATCCTCTTTGTTGACCAACCCGAGATCTCCGTGGGCCGCCTCGGCCGGGTGGATAAATACCGCGGGCGTGGCGGTGGAGGCCAGAGTAGCGGCGAACTTGTTCGCGATGTAACCTGCTTTGCCGATGCCGGTGGTGATGATTTTCCCCTGACAAGCCTGCATCAGCTCGACCGCGCGCACGAATTGATCGTTGATTTCGATGGCGGCGATGGCCGCGGCTTCAGCGGCCAGGACGGCCTGCATGCGCTCTTTGATATTCAATGGCGAAGTCTCGCTGGTCGGTCAAAAAATGAGCGCGGATGGTGTCACTTTTGGCTGTCCCGGACAAGCGCGCGGGGCCGCGTACCGGGTAACAGGTTTCGGGAGGCAGACGGTGGTACAGATACGACGGGAAAAGCGGTTGCCGCCTGGGATCGATGGCCTCGTCGAGACCGCAAACGCGGAAGGCTATCAGCACGTGTGGCGGCTGCGCGCGGATTATGTCAGCGGCGATAACGTATTCAGCGCGCCAGGAGAAGCCCTGTTCGGGGTGTACGCGGACGGCGGCACGCTGGTCGGGATCGGGGGCGTCAATCGCGATCCGTACAGCGCGCGTGCCGGCGCCGGCCGCATACGACGGGGATACATCGCCCCCGCCTGGCGGCGGGGTGGTTGCGCCGCAGCCTTGCTGCGGCGTATCGAGGCCGATGCCGGAGCCACTTTGAGATACTGCAGTTGTATACCGCGTCGCGCGGGGCGAGTGAGTTTTATCTGGCGCTCGGCTACCATCGTGTCGATGAACCCAAGGTTTCCCACCGCAAACGGCTGGCGCCCCTGCCGGTCGCGCCTTCACGCTGAGCCCCGCTGTCCGGCGGCGCTGTGAACACCCTGCCCGTTTTGCCGTGCCCGGCTCGGTGGCATACGCCCCCGGCGCGCGCGGCCGATGTCGAAGTGCGTGGTACCGCCGCGCTAGATGAGCGCCTGGACTGGCTGCGCGCGCAGCTGCCGGCGCTGGCGCACCCGCTGGTGATCGAGATCGAAGACACCAAGGCCGAAATGCCGGGACTCGACGTTGACGAATCCTATCGGCTCACGGTGGGCGACACTGACATACACGTGAACGCGCCGACTGTGTTCGGTGCCATCCACGCTCTGCAGACTCTGCGCCAACTCGCCTATGGCGCGGCCGTCATCACCCCCGTCGAGATCGTTGATGCACCGCGTTTCGCCTGGCGTGGGCTGTTGCTCGACGTCGCCCGGCACTTCCTCCCGGTGCATCGTCTGCGCGAGATCATCGATGGCATGTCGAGCCTTAAGCTGAACGTGCTGCACCTGCACCTGACCGACGACCAGGCGTTCCGCTTGCCGGTGCGCAGTTGGCCGCGGTTGGCATCGAACGAGTCGTACAGCGCTGGCGAGTTGTGCGAGCTGGTGAGCTATGCAGCGCGGCGAGGGATACGCGTGGTGCCGGAGGTGGATGTGCCGGGGCACGTGACCTGCTGGCTGGCGGCGTATCCCGAGCTCAGCCTGGCACCGGTCAACGCGACCGATCGCTTCGGCGTCCACCCCGCTTGTCTGAATCCGGTGGCGGATGCCACCTATGACATGCTGGCGGAAGTATTCGGGGAAGTGGCCGAGCTGTTTCCCGATCCTTACGTCCATCTGGGCGGTGATGAAGTCCATCCTGCCTGGTGGGGGGACGATCCGCAGGTACAGACCTATATGGCCGAGCAAGGGCTCGCCACGATCGCCGACCTGCAGAACCACTTTAACCAACGCCTCTGCGCGATAATCCGCGGGTTGGGTAAACAACCGATCGGCTGGGATGAGGTGCTGCACCCCCAGATGCCGGATATGCTGGTGCAGAATTGGCGGGGCGCAACCACCCGTGATCGGGCTCTGGCGTTGGGACAGGCTTGTCTGGTGTCGGCACCGTTTTATCTGGATCTGCACTTCTCTGCGGGCATGCACTATGCGCATGATCCGACCCTACCCCAGGAAGACTGGCTGGCGCTGGAGGACGCCCAGCAAAACTCGGCCGAACTTGATCACGTGGCGCAAGGGATCGAGTGGACCAAGCAGTGGCGCGCTGGGGCGGTGGCGCACGATGGCTCGGGCACGGTGCTCGGTGGAGAAGCTTGTCTGTGGTCGGAACTGGTGGATAGCCCCACCGTCGATGCACGCCTGTGGTCACGGCTACCGGCGGTTGCCGAACGCCTGTGGTCGCAAGCTAAGGTGCGCGATACCGAAGACTTCTATCGTCGCCAGACGCTGTGGTTTGCCTGCTCGGGTCGTGCACCCGAGGCGTTCGCGCGCGAACGGTTGTGGGCACAGCTGAGTGATGCGCAGATCGACACGGTGTTGTATCTCGAACCGGTCAAATGGTACGCCCGCTTGTTAGGAATGCAGGCATTGCAGGCACGCATAGACGGCACGGAGATGCCCCAGGCCCGCCCCTACCAGACCCAGACGCCGTTGGACGCAGTGATCGACTTTTTACCGCCGGAGAGTCTGCGCGCCCGCGATCTCGCCACCGCGTCCGCGCAACAACTGCGCGCGCTGGCGAAAGGATGGCGCGATCTGCGCCCGGAAAGCTGGCCGGATGACCTGGTGGCCGCGATGGCTGCGCTGCAACGCGTCGGTGTGCTGGTGTTAGGGTTCGAGGCCGGAGACATCGATCGCGATGCCTATCTCACCGCACTGACCGAGCTCTATGGTCCGCACGGCGAGTATGTGCTGGCTGTCATCCCGGCGCTGCGTGTGCGCCTGTCGCGTTGAGGCTGCCGCTCAGCTCAGCACAAAGCTGACCACGCTGACCATGATCAGCACGAACACTACGGTGAAGCCGATCCCCATCGCGATGAAGTGAGAGGCTTTGCCGCGGCTGAAGTCGCGCTCCCGATTTTTTTGGGTCTGCACGCCGAAGGCGGCCGCCAGGGTGCTGCCGAGCACCTGCCAGAAACTCAGGGAACCACCCGCCGGATCCTCGGTGGGGGATTGACCATCGCGTTCGACCTGGGGTGTGCTCAAGAATTTCTCCTGCAATGTGCAAGGCTAGCTTTTCAGTTTAGCCCCGGTGGCGCCATAGGGGATTGCCGTCGTCCCGATTCGCTTGGCGTCTATCGCACACGACCGGTCCGGCTGCAGGCTGGTCAGGGCCTGGCGCGCGTGCGATGCTAGCTGCCATGCAACCCCATGCGAAAAATACCGACTTTACCTGGCGGTCGCCGGCGGCACCGTTCGCGCTCGTGAGCCAAGCACAGGCGGATGCCTATGACCGGCTGGGTGGGTTTGTACTCGAGGATGCGTTTAGTTCCGCGGAGGTCGATGCGGTTCTCGCTGCTCTCGATCCCCTCGAGGCGCAGGCCAACGCAGCGTTGCGCAAGAAGTCGGACGCGGCGCCATCCATCGCCAGAGCCGACGAGATTATCTTCGACGCCCACGTGGTGACCCGCTCCGAGGTGCTGCGTGAGTTTGCCACCCATTCCGTCTTTGTTGCCCTGTGTCAGGACCTGATCGGACCTGCGGTACGCTTGTACTGGGATCAACTGGTCTACAAGCGGCCCGGTACCGTGGATGAGTTTCCATGGCATCAGGACAACGGTTATACCTATGTGGAGCCGCAGCACTATCTCACCTGCTGGGTGGCGCTCACCGATGCCACGCCGGACAATGGCTGTCCCTGGATCGCGCCGGGGGTGCATCGGCAGGGCACGCTGCGGCATCGCTGGACGGATATTGGGTTTCGCTGCCTAGAGCGCCCGGAAGATGCGCTCCCGCTGCCGGCCAGAGCCGGCTCGGTGGTGGTCTTCTCAAGCCTGACGCCGCACATGACCGGCCCCAACCTGACCGACGAGGTGCGCAAGTCTTACATCCTGCAGTACGCGCCGGACGGTGCCCTGGTGCACCCGCACTTCGGCGGGGAGCCTCAATTGGCGAGCGATCCGCAGCGCCAATTCATGGTCACTGCGTGAACCGTTTTGTCATGCTGGCGTGCTTGATGCTGTCCGTCCCCGGCTTGTGGGGCTGTGCCAGCGCGGATCGCCCCCTGCAGCTGCTGGGCGGTGCAGGGCCGGTGTATCCCGCCAGCGCCAAGAATGCGGGCGTCGAGGGACATGTTGTGCTGGTCTACGATGTGAGCGCCGACGGTCGGGTGATCAACGCCCGGGTCGTCGAAGCTTCGGATCCGGTGTTTCGTGCAGCAGCGCTGCAGGCCGTGCGCAGCTGGCGCTTCAAGGCGCCGGTCCGGGATGGTCGCACCGTACCCGCCACCGGGCGGCGTAGCACGGTGACCTTCAAGCTTGGAGAGGGGCGTGAATACGAGGGCTATTGACGCACGACCGGGTGTCCCGATGAAGTGGGTGATATTACTTTCGTGCGTAGTCTTGTTGATCCTGAGTTATGCGCTGATGCCGGACTAAACGCAGTTTGCGGATGAGGTCGGCTACATGTTGCGGGTCACGGCGCACATCGCCTTTGCGCTCCTGCTGCTCGCCTAGATCGCGCGGCCGCTGCGCCAGGTGTTCGGCGTGGGGACCCTCCTCGTGCGCAATCGCCGCTACCTGGGCTTTGCCATGGCGCTGGCCCATACCGTGCAGTTCGTCTATGTGGTGCTGTTCCCGGCGGTCCTGGATCAGTCATTGGACCTGCTCACCGGCGTGTTCGGTGGCGCTGCCCTTGTGTTGATGTGGCTGATGGCGGCGACTTCCAATGACGTGAGTGTGCGCCGGCTGGGAAAGCGGTGGAAGACGCTGCATCCGATCGGCGTGCATTACCTATGGCTCATCTTCATGCAGACCATGGGTGGGCGCCTGGGTAATGAGGCGCAGTCGGACTTCCTATTCGCCTTCGTGATCCCGGGGCTGCTCGCGGCCGGGTTGCGGATCGCCGCCTACCGGGTGGTGCGTTCCAGACGCAGCGGATAGAGCCCGTTGAACTCACTGACGACCTCCCCTGCCACAAGGGCCTGGGAGGTCAGCTCGATCTTGCAACGGCCGTCGCGGCGCAGGCGGGCAAAGTCATCTCCAAAGCCAGCATACGTGCAACGTACTTCGATGTCGGAGCGCACCGGCTGGGCAAATTTGATCTGACCCTCGGCGTGGATGATCGACGCCGCGATGCCGGCCTCCTCCAGCGCCAGGTAGACCAGACCCCAGGCGGTCAGCGCCTCCACCGCGTAGAGCGTGCCTGCAAAGGCGGAGCCGTGAATGTTGGTGTTGGGCGCCAGAGGGGTGAGTGTGGTCAGCGACCAATCGGGCGCACCGGTGTGCTGCGTGGCCTGGGTGCCCATCG
Source organism: Pseudomonadota bacterium (assembly GCA_039028775.1). Classification (GTDB taxonomy): domain Bacteria; phylum Pseudomonadota; class Gammaproteobacteria; order Pseudomonadales; family Azotimanducaceae; genus UBA4421. The sequence goes on from JBCCHL010000005.1 coordinate 50,838, forward strand.
TCCCGGTGATGGGAAAGTGCTCGTGCCACAGCCGGGTGAGGCGTAGCATGGTGGCATCATTCATGACGATCACCGCGGGGGAGGAGAACTTGATCAGCGTGCATATGGTGGACACCAATGTGTATCAGGTTGTGGTCGAGGGGGATACCGAGACAACTCACCGGGTGCATATGAGTCCGGCGTATTATCGGGAACTGTGCGGCATGACGGTTACCCATGAGTACGTGCTGGTGAGCGCCTTCAATTTTCTGCTCGAGAAAGAACCGAACACGGCGATCCTCGCCGAGTTCGACATCGAAGACATCAACACCTACTTCCCGGAGTTTGAGGCCACCCTCAAGGAGCGCCTGAATCGCTGAGCTTACCAGCGATCCCAGTGGGTGATCTCGGCGACCGGTGGTCGCTTGGCGCGCTTGAAATCGGTGCCGATGGTGTAGGCCACCGGCAGCAGTGCGACCTGTAGCACATCGTCGGGAATACCGAGAATTTCCTGCGCCTCCTTTTCGTGAATCAGATGCAGCGTGGTGAGCGCGGTGCCCAGACCACGCGCACGCGCGGCCAGCTGGAAGCTCCAGACGGCGGGGTAGATGGAGCCGTACAACCCCGACGCCATGAGCAACGGCGTAGGCTCGGGTGGGCGCCCCTGCACGCAGGGGATGAGGTGCACCGGGACTTCGTGCAGATGATCCATAAGATAGACCGCGGACGAAAACACGCGTTGCGTCTGCGAATCCCCGGCCTGCTCGCCGGCCTGGGACAGATAGCCTTCGGCGCCTTTGCGATAGAGTTCGGCGAGGGCGGCACGCTGGTCTTTGTCCTCTACCACCAGCCAGCGCCAGGTCTGGGAGTTGGAGCCGGTGGGTGCTTGGACGGCGAGTTCCAAACACTCGTTGATCAGCTCCCGGGGTACCGGGCGGGTCAGGTCCAGGCGCTTTCGCACCGCGCGGGTAGTGGCCAGGAGTTCGTCGGTTACGGAGGTATCAAATGTGGTCATCTGTGCAGCCCTGAGTCTCGAAATTTAGCGGGTTGTGTACTTTTCATGCAGAGGCATTAAGCTGCGGTTGTCGTAACCTGTCCAGGAAAATTTATGCGCCCATTGTCAGCCGCCGCGCTCTGCATGAGTGTCCTCGCCTTTGCTGGGGATGCCGTCGCCGCAGACCTGGATACCCAATTGGCGCAGCGGGCCGAGCAAATCGAAGCCCAGGTGATCGCCTGGCGGCGCGATATACATGCCAATCCGGAGCTGTCCAATCGCGAGTTTCGCACGGCCGCCCTGGTCGCCGAGCATCTGCGCCGGTTGGGCATGGAAGTCACGACCGAGGTGGCGCACACCGGCGTGGTCGGCCTCCTGCGCGGTGGGGCGGCGGGGCCGGTGGTTGCCCTGCGCGCGGACATGGACGCTTTGCCGGTGGTGGAGAAGACCGGTCTGCCGTTTGCGTCCAAGGTGAAGAGTGAATACGAAGGTCGAGAAGTCGGTGTCATGCACGCCTGCGGCCACGACAATCATGTGGCGGTTCTCATGGGGGTTGCCGAGGTTCTGACCAGCATGCGCAAACAGCTTCCGGGCACGGTCAAGTTCATTTTCCAACCTGCCGAGGAGGGTCCGCCCAAAGGGGAGGACGGTGGCGCGAAGATGATGATCGCCGAAGGCGCCCTGCAGAATCCGACGGTGGACGCGATTTTCGGGCTGCACTTCGGTCAATACGGGGCGACGGGGACGGTGTCCTATCGGGAGCGGGGTTTCATGGCCAGCGCCCAGCGCTTCGACATCCACATCCAGGGCGTACAAGCGCACGGGGCACGGCCTTGGGCCGGGATCGATCCGGTGGTTGTGGGCGCGGAGATGGTCACCGCGCTGCAGACCATCGTCGCGCGCCAGATCGACGTTACCCAGCATCCTGCGGTGGTGACGGTGGGCGCCTTCCAGGCCGGCGTGCGCAATAACATCGTGCCCGAGAGCGCGCGCCTGAGCGGCACCATCCGTACGTTCGACCCGGCGGTGAAGCTGGCGATCCACGAGAAGATTCGGCGCATCGCGCACCACGTCGCGCAGGCCCATGGCGCGAGCGTGGAGGTCGAGATCGACCCCGGGGTGCCGGTCACCTACAACGACCCGGACCTGGCCCAGCGCATGGTGCCGAGCCTGCAGAAGGTCTACGGCCCGGAGTTTGTGTTCCGCAGCCAACGGGTGACCGGCGCGGAAGACTTTTCTTTTTTCCAGCAGCGCATCCCCGGGTTCTTTTTCTTTGTTGGGGCGCGTCCGGACGACATCGCTCCCCAGGATGCGGTCTCCAACCACTCTCCTTACTTCACCGCGGATGAAGCCGCCTTGCGACCGGCAGTGCGGGCCATGTCCCAGCTGGCGCTGGACTACCTGCGGCAGGGTGCGTCGGAAAGCTAGCCGTGCGGATCGGTGTTCTCGCTACCGGTGGCACCATCGCCTGCCATGGTAAACCGCTGCGGCCGTTGGCCGTAACGGAGTTCGCCGGCGCCGTCGACAGGTTGTTGACCCCGGCGCTGCAGGCGCAATTCACCGATCTCGATCTGGTCTTCCTGCCTGCGCTGGATTTCCCCGGTGGCAGTCTGGACAGCACAAACCTTCAGCCCGCGGATTGGGTCACCATCGCCACCGCGATCGTAACCGGCTATGAGGCGGTAGATGGCTGGGTGGTACTGCACGGCACGGACAGCATGGACTTCAGCGCTGGAGCGTTGTCATTTTTGTTAAACGACTGGGACGAACGCGGAATTGCGGTTGCTCAGCTCAGCAAGCCGGTGGTCCTGACCGGTTCGCAGCTTCCTCTTCTGGCGGACACCCCGGACGGCTGGGTATTGCGGGCTAATACCGATGCCTATCAGAACTTCTGCGGCGCCGTGGCGGCCGTCTATCGCGGCGTCCCCGAGGTGTGTGTCTATTTTGGTGACAAGTTGATGCGCGGCAATCGGGCGGTAAAGAGCCACGCGAACCAGTTCGACGCGTTTGCCTCACCCAACTATCCGCTGCTGGGTCAGGGGGGCGTGCAGATGCAGATCGATCCTTCGCACATTCTCCCAGGTCCCACCCATCAGGCCAGCAGTCTGGACGACGAGCCCGTGCGGGCGCAACTCCTTGATCAACTCGAGCAGCTGAAGGCGCGCATCGGCGAAGCGCGTGTGATGCGCTTCAGTGCATTCCCGGCGCCTTTCTCGGATCGGACAAACCTGATCGCGGACCTATTGCAGGCCTGTATCGACACCGGGGTCGGTGGCATCGTGTTGGAGTCTTATGGGGAGGGGAACTTCCCCGCGGGTGCGACCGCGAGTCAGACGGGCGCATCGCGCGCGGTCCTCAAACGCGCTATCGAGCAAGGGGTTGTGGTGATCGACTGCACGCAGGTAGGTGCTGGTAAAGTCGAACAACTCGCTTACGCCGCGGGCACCTGGCTGAACGAGGTGGGAGCGCTGCCGGCGATGGATATGACGGTGATGGCGTGTTTGACCAAACTGACCGTGGTCAAGGCAAAGGCTGCGTTGCGCGGCTGGGACGAAAACGTGTTGTCACGCTTGTTGCAACTCGATCTGGTCGGGGAATGTGCGATGCGCTCGCGGCTGGTGCCACACAGCAATCCTGAGCTGCTGCCGCGGGCGCGGTTGGCGGCGTTGGATGGCAGCGCCTATCTGCGCAACGACGAGTACGCGGGGCCGGTGCTGGAGACCGATGACGGTAGAGTGTTGTGGCGGCTGCTGCGTGATGAAGCCGACGAGGAGGCTCAGTTGCCAGGTAAGCTCGCGCTGAACGACGACGGCGTGGCGCGCTTTCGTGGTCGGGACGGCACCGTTTTGTGGCGCATGGCAGGCACGCTGCTTGAGCTTGCCGGCTCCTATCGTGCGGGGAATCTGTGTCTGCGCCTCGAAGGCGATGATGAGGTGCTCTTGTATCAACAGGCCGCGGATTGACCGCCTGTAAATCAGCTTGAGCGCCGTCCCTTCACGGAATGGCGTCGACAAAGCCGTTCTTGATCAACAGCTTCCAGGCCTCACGTTTCGACAGGTTGCTCAACGCGTCTTTGTGGTGTTTCACGTATGCGATCACAAAATCCGGATCGGTACGGGTGTACTCGCGCAGTGCCCACCCGATCGCTTTGCGGGCAAAGAAATTGTTGTCCCCCATCGAGGGTTCGATGGCGGCGCAGAGAAGTTCGACATCGGTGTCCGCCTTGTATTTCAACTGCGCCAGAATCGCGCTGCGGCGCAGCCATAGGTTGTCTTCTACCGCCCAACTGCAGATGACCCCGCGGCGCAGCTGCAGATCTGCTTTCAACAAACCGCCCAAAACATTGAAAGGACTTCTTCTTCGGTGATGAGGGTAATGACGTAGCAAGGGGCTGCAGTTGCGGCGGTGACGGAAGGGGTGGTAGTTCTGTC
>JBCCHL010000006.1:0-55156 GCA_039028775.1 Pseudomonadota bacterium
ATGAAGCGCTGGCCAAAACCACCCACCTGCGCGATCTGGACCTGACCTGGCACTACATCGGCCGGGTCCAGAGCAATAAGACCCGCCACATCGCCACCCATTTCGAATGGCTACACACCCTCGACCGCGACAAGATCGCGTCTCGCCTGAGTGAGCAGTTACCAACGGGTCGGCGCCTGCAATGCCTCGTCCAGGTCAACATCGATGCCGACCCCGCCAAAGCCGGGGTGCACGTAGACGATGTGCGCAGTCTGGTGCACGCGTGTGAGCGTTACCAGAACCTACAGCTCCGCGGCCTGATGACAATCCTCGACCCACAGAGCGATCCTGCGGCGAGCTATCGATCCATGGCACAATTGGCGGCCCGGATTCGCGACGACCTGCGGCCAGCAGCTGCCGACCGGTTCGATTGCCTGTCCATGGGCATGACCGCCGACCTGGAAGCCGCCGTCGCCGCCGGTGCAACCCATATCCGCATCGGGACCGCCCTGTTCGGCCCGCGCCCCAGCGGCGTGGACGCACCATCCAACGCTCAGGCGAATTCGGATGCGGACGCGGTTGTGGACGACAAGAGACACGACAGAAACGAACGCTAACGCTTGAGGACAACTTTGTGCTGAATCAACACACGCTCTGCTTCGTGGGCGCCGGCAACATGGCCCAGAGCCTGATCCGAGGCCTGCTCGAAGCGGGGACGCCCGCAGATAAACTGCGCGTGGCCGATCCACTGCCTGCCCAACGCGACAAGCTGGCAGCCTTCGGGGTGTCGACCTTCGCCGATAACAACGCCGCCGCAGCCGGAACGGATGCCGTGATCCTGGCGGTCAAACCTCAGGTCGCAAACGAAGTGGTCAGTGCCCTCGATCTGGGCGACGCGCAGCTGCTGATCTCCATCGCCGCGGGTATCGACATTCGCAGCCTCAGCGCATGGACCCGCGTGACTCAACCGATCGTGCGCTGCATGCCCAATACGCCAGCCCTGCTCGGCGCCGGGGTGACCGGTCTGTTCGCCAGCCCTGCGTGTGACGCGGGGCAACGAAAACTGGCGGGCACGATCCTGAACGCGGCGGGCACAACCGCCTGGGTGGCCAGCGAAGCGCAGATCGACACGGTCACCGCCGTCTCCGGCAGCGGGCCGGCATATTTCTTCAAGCTGATGGAGGCGATGATCGACGCGGGTACCGATCTAGGCCTCGACCGTGCTACGGCGACCACGCTCACCATCGAAACCGCCATGGGCGCCGCACGCATGGCGCGGGAGGGTGAAGACACACCCGCCCAATTGCGCAGCAATGTTACCTCCCCGGGAGGTACTACGGCGGCGGCACTCGGGGTGATGGAAGACACCGACTTCAACGCTATCATTCACAAGGCATTAAACGCCGCGGAGCAACGCGCAGGCGAACTCGCTATCGAATTCGGCGCCCCGACGGGCCATAAGGAGAACCACGCATGAGTCAGGTCGGTTTCATGGTCCTCGACTTTGTTTTTCGTCTGGGTTGCATCCTGTTCCTGGCACGCTTCCTGCTGCAGGCGTGTAATGCCGACTTCTACAACCCGCTGTCCCAGGCGGTGGTAAAGGCTACCAACCCGCTGTGCAACCCCCTGCGCGCAATCCTGCCGAATAGCGGACGCTGGGACGTGGCGTCGCTGCTCGTTGCCTGGCTTGTCAGCGTTGCGTTCATTGGGGTCCTGATCGGATTGTCCGAGCAAGTGTTTGCACCGCTGACTCTGCTGTTGGGCGGCTTGTTACGCACCGCCCTGGTCCTGACCCAGTTCTACTGGTGGACCATCCTGATCACCATCATCGCCAGCTGGATCACCCAGGGCCAATACAATCCTGTAATCGGCCTGCTCAATCAGTTGACCGAACCGCTACTCGCGCCGGTGCGTCGCGTGCTGCCGAATTTCGGGCCGCTCGATCTTTCGCCTATGCTGGTGCTGCTCGGGCTGATCGTTCTGGAAACGCTGATCCGAGGCGTTCAGTTCTGATGGACTTTCCCGCCGATAGCGTCGGCCTGGTGCAACCGCAAGTGTTCTCGCAAGACGAGCCCTTCACTCTGCAATGCGGGATCACGTTGCCGACGTACCAGCTCAGCTACGAAACCTATGGCGAGTTGAACGCCACCGCGAGCAACGCCGTACTGATCTGCCATGCGCTGTCGGGCCATCACCACGCAGCGGGCTATCACAGCGCGGAAGAAACCAAGCCGGGTTGGTGGGACGCCTGCATCGGCCCGGGCAAGGCGATCGATACCAACAAATTTTTTGTGGTGAGCGTCAACAACCTGGGTGGCTGTCACGGCAGCACCGGGCCGCGCTCCCGTGATCCGGAGACCGGCAAGCTCTACGGTCCGAAGTTTCCCAACGTGGTGGTGGAGGACTGGGTACGCAGCCAGGCCCAACTCGCTGACCGTCTCGGCATCGAGCGCTTTGCAGCGATCATCGGCGGCAGCCTGGGCGGTATGCAGGCGCTGCAGTGGAGTATCGATTTTCCCGAACGCGTACACGCAGCCGTGGTCATTGCCAGCGCGGCCAAACTTTCCGCGCAGAACATCGCGTTCAACGAGATCGCGCGTCAGGCCATCACCTCCGATCCGGAGTTTCTTGCTGGACGCTATTTTGAGGAAGCCCGCAATCCTGACCGCGGGCTGGCGCTGGCGCGAATGATCGGGCACGTCACTTATCTCTCCGATGACGGGATGCGGGAGAAGTTTGGTCGCGAGCTCAAATCCGGCGACATCGCCACGGCCGCCGGTGTAGAGTTTCAGGTCGAGAGTTACCTCAATTATCAGGGCCGCGCCTTTTCCCAGCGCTTCGACGCCAATACGTATGTGCTGATGACCAAAGCCCTGGACTACTTCGATCCTGCCCGCGCCTACAACGACAATCTCGTCGCTGCCCTGTCCCGCGCTCAGGCGAGCTTTATGGTTATGTCCTTCACCACCGATTGGCGTTTTTCCGTCGAACGTTCGAAAGAGATCGTCGACGCACTGGTCGCGGCGGGCAAGCGCGTTTCGAGCGCGGTGATCGACTCGGACCATGGCCACGACTCCTTCCTGCTGCCGCTCGATAGATATGTGCAGGTGTGCGGCGGCTACATGGACCGGGTCTATGAGGAGTTCACGTGCGCGACGATCTGAATTACATCGCGCAGCTGGTCAACCGCGATGCCCGCGTACTCGATCTCGGCTGCGGCGAGGGGGATTTGCTCGCGTGGCTCCAGCATAACAAAAATGTCAACGGATACGGCCTGGATGTGGACCCCGACAACATCAATATCTGTTTGCGCAAAGGTGTCAGTGTTATCGAACAGGATCTGGATGCAGGGCTGGACAACTTTCCCGACAACAGTTTTGATATGGTGGTGATGACCGAGACCCTGCAATCCGTCAAAGCCCCAGACCATCTGGTACGAGAAATGCTCCGGATCGCCGAAGAATGCATCATTACGTTCCCAAATTTTGGTCACTGGCAATGCCGCGCGCACCTCTTGGTGCACGGTCGCATGCCGGTCTCGGGCCACCTACCCCACGCCTGGTACGACACGCCCAACATCCATCTGTGCACGTTGCGCGACTTCGAGCGCCTGTGCGCAGACCTGGGGGTACATATCATTCAACGCCGGGTGCTCGGGACCGGTCGGACCCAGAGCTTTCTCACAGATCGTTTTCCCAACCTGCTCGGCAGCGTCGCGTTCTACCGCCTCGGGCGCGCGGCCGCATGAAGGCCGCCCTGCGCTGCGCGCTCGTGCTCCTCACCCTGAGCACCGTTCTGAGCCCCGCCGTGGCCAACGCGGAACAGAAGCGGGTTTTTGGCGATTTCGAGGTCCACTACATCGTGCTGCCCACCACGTTCCTGCGCCCCGACGTAGCCAACCGCTACTCGATCACCCGCGCCCAGGATCGCGCGCTGATCAACATATCGGTGCTCGACGGCAACGGCGAGCCGGTGGCTGCAAGGGTCACGGGCCGGGGTGAGAATCTCCTCGGTCAGCTCCAAACGCTGTCCTTTCGTGAAGTGCGCGAGCCGCCAGCGATTTACTATCTTGCCTTGCTGCGCCACAGCGATGAAGAACACATCCGGTTCCAGATCGATGTCGAGCTGCCGGATGGCATGCCCGCCCAACTCGAATTCCAACAAAAGCTGTACTGGAAAGACTGATGCGCATCGTGCTGGCCAGCCGTAACGAAGGCAAGCTGCGGGAGCTGCGCCAGCTGTTTGCAGCGTTATCGGTGACACTGGAAAGCCAAGCCGAGCACAACATCCCCAGCCCCCCGGAAACCGGCACAACATTTGTGGAGAACGCGCTGATCAAAGCGCGCTTTTCGGCACAGCAATCCGGCCTGCCGGCGATCGCCGATGACAGCGGCATTGTGGTGCCCGCTCTCGACGGCGCCCCGGGGGTGTACTCCGCGCGCTATGCAGGGCCCGAGGCCAGCGATGCGGACAACAACCGTAGGCTGGTGCAGGCCTTGGCAGGGAGCAGTGATCGCCGCGCCTACTACTATTGTGTGATCGTGCTGATGCGCCATGGTGAAGATCCGGCACCGCTGATCACCACGGGCAGTTGGTGGGGAGAGGTCATCGCCACCCCGGCGGGCGCAGGTGGCTTTGGCTACGACCCCTACTTTTTACTACCCGAGCTGGCGCAAACCTCCGCACAATTGAGCCCCGCCCACAAGAATGAGCTGAGCCATCGCGGCCAGGCCAGTCGCGCGCTGGTGGCGCTGCTTGAACAGGAACTGGCCGGTGGCTAACCAGCGACAGACCGGCGACCGTGCCGAAGCCTGCGGGGACGCCGTGCCGCTCCTTGACCCGAGCGGCGACCAGGAGAGGCAAAACGCTCGGGACGAACTCGCGGTCTACGTGCATATACCCTGGTGCATCAAGAAATGCCCCTACTGCGACTTCAACTCCCACCCGGTGCGCGGTAACGAAGACTACACCGCTTACGCCACCGCGCTGCTGGATGACTGGCGAACGCAGCTCGTGCGCTTCGGCTTGCGCCCAAAAATCACGAGCGTGTTCTTCGGTGGAGGCACACCCAGCCTGGCACCACCCTTCTTGTTCGCACGCATCCTCGACGCGCTCGCGCCATCCGCGGCGGTCGAGGTCACCATGGAGGCGAACCCCGGTACCGCCGAATATGCAGACTTTGCGGGCTATCGGCAGGCGGGTATCAACCGTCTGTCGATCGGCGTGCAGAGTTTGAATAACAAGCATTTAAACGCACTGGGACGAGTCCACGACAGCGCGGAGGTGATTTACGCCTACGATAAGGCGCGCAACGCAGGCTTCGACAACATCAACTTGGATCTGATGTGGGGTTTGCCTGCCCAAGCGCCGGACGAGGCGCTGGACGATCTTCAGCACGCTATCTCCCTGGCTCCTGAGCATTTGTCCTGGTATCAGTTGACCATCGAAGAGAAGACCGAGTTTGCCCGCCGCCCCCCACAACTGCCCCAGGAAGACCCGTTGGGCGATATGGAGACCGCCGGGCTCGCGCTGCTGGAGGACTCCGGTTATGAACGCTACGAGGTATCCGCATTTGCCCGCGAGCAGCGCTTGCGCTGTGCGCACAATTTGAATTACTGGGGGTTCGGCGACTATATCGGTTTGGGGGCAGGCGCCCACGGCAAACTCACGGCCCGCGGCACGCACGGACTGGCGATCCAGCGGACCCACCACCCACGCTCCCCGCGCCTGTTTCAGGCCCACCCCGAAGCAGCCCAGGTCGACAACATCGATCCGGACGACGTGCCCCTCGAGTTTTTGCTCAATGTCCTGCGCCTGGTCGAAGGCGTCACGTTCGAAGAGATGTGGCTGCGTACCGGTCTGGGGCCTGCGGCACTGGCACCGCACTGGGCACGGTTGGTGGATTTGGGTCTGGTTCACGCCGATCGGGTGGGGACCACCCCCCTGGGTTTGCGCTATCTGGATTCGACGCTGGCGCAGTTCGCCTAGGCGCGCACCGCAAACGGGGAACGCCCGTCTGCCAGCGCCAGGGATCTCCCGCCGCCGCGCTAGATCACCACGTAGTGCAGCTCATGGATGTCGTGGCCCAGCCGGTCACCACGGCGTTCGAACTTGGTCGTGACTCGCTCTTGACCTTCATGCAGAGCGCCGAGATCGCTTTCGTGGAGGCGGCCGATACGCTCGTGGGAGATGCGAAATCGGGTTGAGGCCCCAAAGTGTTCACGCATCCAGTCGGCGTAGGGCTGCCAGTCTGTGGCCAGCTTCACCACCCCGTCGGGTTTGACCACCTGTGCCAACAAGGCCAGAAAATCCGCCTGGATCAGACGCCGTTTATGATGGCGTTTCTTAGGCCAGGGATCGGGAAACTGGATCCGCACTTCGTCGATGATCCGCGCCTCGGCGCCAAACCCTTCGCGGCGGGTCAGCAGGTTGTGCAGCGCCAACTGGGCGGGCGCTTCAAGGATGCGCACGTTGGTGAGCTGCGCCTTGACCAATCCATTGAGCAATGCACCGATGCCCGGCTGGTACAACTCTATCCCGTACAATTGCCACTGCGGCGATTGCGCGGCCCAGTGCAACAGCCCGTGCCCCATGCCGAAACCGATCTCGATACCGAGGTGCGCACCTGGAAGCGGTGTGATGTCATCGACCACAAAAGCCGTGGCGGCATCCGCCAGCGCCCTGGCCTGGGCCCGGGTCATACGCCCCCGGCGCCGGATGTAGTTGTATTCCGAGAACGAGGTCAAGTCAGGCGCGGTGGGCAGGGGTTCGCCAGGCGCAGTAACACAAGCCACCCCACGCTATGATAAAGCAGCTACCCCCAAGTGGTGTGATCGGCCCCAACCAACTGCCCCAACCGAGGGTGAGCCCGTAGATACTACCGCTGAAGAGTAGGACACCGAGGATCAGCAGCCAGCCGATGAGTCCTACGGATCGCGAGAGGTGTGGGTTGCCTTGCAGCCACACGCCGAGCAGCAAAAGCGTCAGGCCATGAAAGAACTGGTATTGCACCGCCGTTTCCCAGGCGGAGGTATCGTCTTGACCGAGATAAGCTTCGAGCCCGTGGGCGCCCCAGGCGCCGAGGATGACCGCGCAGAGGCTGCACAGGCTACCGGCCAGCAGCAGTCCACGCGGGCTCAGCATGTCAGACGCTGATGACCTTTTTGAGTTTCTTCAGCGCATTCTTCTCGATCTGACGGATGCGCTCGGCGGAGACGCCGTAATCGTCGGCCAGCTCGTGCAGGGTGGCTTTCTCTTCCACCAGCCAGCGTCGCATCAGGATGTCACGACTGCGTTCATCCAGATCGCCCAGCGCGCCCTGGAGTTGCGCGCTGGCGTCGGCTTCGTAGTCCGCGGCGGCGACAATGTCGGCCGGATCGGCGGCTTCCGAGGCGAGGAAGTAAGCCGGGGCGGTGCCCCCTTCATCATCGCTGTCGTAGCCATCGAAGGCCATATCGCTGGCGGTCAGACGACCTTCCATGCGGGTAACTTCTTTTGACGGCACACCCAGATCGTCCGCGATCGCTTTGGTTTCATCGTGGGTGAGCCAAGACAGGTGCTGCTTGGCGCTGCGCAGATTGAAGAACAGCTTGCGTTGCGCCTTGGTGGTGGCCACTTTCACGATCCGCCAGTTGCGCAGGATAAACTCGTGCATTTCCGCCTTGATCCAATGCACTGCAAAGGACACCAGGCGCACACCCACATTGGGATCGAAGCGTTTGACCGCCTTCATGAGTCCGACGTTGCCTTCCTGGATCAGGTCGGCCTGGGACAGGCCATAGCCCCGGTATGAACGGGCCAGATGGACGACAAAGCGCAGGTGGCACAGCACCAGTTCTCGCGCGGCTTCCAGGTCGTCATGCTCATAGAACCGCAGCGCCAGCTCTTTTTCCTGCTCCTGGGTCAACACCGGGAACGCGCTGATGGTGTTCAGATACGCGTCCAGGTCGCGGCCCGGAGCGATGCTCGGTAATGCCATGATATGTGTCGTCAATGTGATACCTCCGGTAACACTAGATGGAACAAGTCTAGCACTCTAGCCCGGGGAGTGCTAACCCGATCCATACGTTTTGCCAATTCTATTCTAAAAACTATGTAAACTATTGATATTTATATAATTTCTATGCCTTTTAGGCGTTGACGCACGGCCACGATCGCGCCGACGATACCCAGCGCCGCACCCAGAGAGAGCAGGCTTATCAAGAACATGGGGTCAAAACCCACCAAATCCAAGCGCTGCTGGTAGCTGCCGAGCAGAGACTGCAGCGGGGCCTCGATGACGACCAGGATAAAGGCCAGCAACATCGCCGCGATCACGCCCCCGCCAAAGCCGTATATCGCACCGAAGTACAGGAACGGCCGGCGCATCTGGCCGCGCGTGGCCCCGACCATCAGCAGCACTTTCATCTCATCCAGGCGGGATTCGATCGCCAGGCGCACGGACGAGGCGGTAACCAGCACCGCCCCCACACCGAACAATACCGCCAGCAACACGCTCAGGCGCAACACCACCTGGGAGATGTCGTTGAGGCGTTCCAGCCAGGTTTTCTCGACCACCACCTCGGCGACCGCCTCCAGGCGCTGGGCCGCGCGGGTCAGCCGCTCGACCTCCGCAACTCCCACATCCTCCGCAAAGTGCGCGCGCAGCTCCGCCGGCAGCGGGTTGTCCTCCAGATAATCGAGGGTGTCGTCCAGACCGCTGTAGGCTTTGAATTTGTCCAACGCCATTTGCGGGGTGATCAACTCCACGCTCTCCACGCTGCCCTGATCGCGCAGAAAACGCTCCGCCACCTGTATCGCCTGGGCATCACTGTCGGTGTCGAAGTACACCGACAGGCCCGGTCGGCCCTGCCAATCCGCTGCCACCGCGTCCATGTTGATCTGCAGAATCCACAGCCCCGCCGGCAAGGCCAGCGCGATCCCGACCAGCAACCAAACCAGAAAGCTGGTACCCAGACGGGCGCTGACGTGATGCAGCGATTCGCGCGCGATGCGCCGGTGGTCGCGCAACCACAGTAGCGGACGCAGACGCGGCGTATCCCATGGCAGGCGCGGCGTCTTCGCTTTATCCGCGCGAGTGCTCATCGTGCCTCTTGGGCATCGACGGTCAGCTCTTGCGGATCGCCAAGCGGATCGCCCACCGCCGTATCCCCGGCGATGCGTCCCTGCTCCAGATGCAGGATGCGCATGCCGAGTGCACTGATCAGCTGTACATCGTGACTCGCAACGATCACCGTGGTGCCGGTCTGATTGACCCGCACGAACAGATCCATGATGTGGGACGACAACTCCGGATCGAGGTTCCCAGTGGGCTCGTCAGCGAGCAGGATGTTGGGCCGTGTGACCACCGCCCGCGCAATGCCCACGCGCTGCTGCTCGCCGGTGGACAGATGACGGGGGTACAGATTTTCTTTGCCGAGCAATTCGACCCGGGTCAGGGCCGCACGCACCCGCCGCGAGATGTCTTTAGCACCCATGCCCGTAACATGTAAAGGCACGGCCACGTTGTCGAACACCGTGCGCTGGGCGAGCAGATTGTGATCCTGAAACACCACGCCTACATGCTGACGGTAAAACGGCAGCTTGCGCGTCGAAAGGCGAACGATATCCACGTCGTTGACCAGGATTCGCCCGCGCGTCGGAACGTCCGCCCGCAACAAGAGCTTCAGAAAGGTACTCTTACCCGCGCCCGAGTGGCCGGTAAGGAACGTCATCGAACCATCGCCGAATTGAGTGGATACGTTGGCCAGGGCTTCGTGACCGTTGTCGAAGCGGCGGGTCACATTGAGAAGTTTGATATCACCCATCTGTCAAGACCATCAACGCAGCTCAACCCGGCCTGGAAAAACAGGCCGCCCAACACAAAATGGGGTTCGACCGCTCGCGGCGCGCAGGTGCTCGACTTTCGATCGGACTGTGCTGATCGCGGGCCACGAGTTTCGCAAGCTATTCTTCCACCAGACCGTCATCGGCGAGCAGGGCGTCAACAAACTCCCGCGCGACAAACGGCCGCAGGTCATCCACACCCTCCCCGACGCCGATGTAGTGTACGGGCAGATCGATACCTTCTTTGCGCGCGTGATTGGCGATGGCGAACAGCACGCCCGCCTTGGCGGTCCCATCGAGCTTGGTCAACACCAGGCCGCTGACCGCAACCGCCGCGTGGAACAGAGCGACTTGGCTCAAGGCGTTCTGGCCCACGCCGGCATCCAGCACCAGGACTACGTCATGCGGCGCCGACGCGTCCAGGCGTGCGACCACACGGTGTACTTTCTTCAGCTCGTCCATCAGCTGAGCCTTGTCCTGCAGACGCCCTGCCGTATCGACCAGCAATACATCCACACCCCGCGCCTGGGCCGCCTGCACCGCATCGAACACCACCGATGCGCTATCCGAGCCCTGCGCCTGGGCGATCACCGGCACATTGTTGCGTTCACCCCAAACCTGCAGCTGTTCCACCGCCGCCGCGCGGAAAGTGTCCCCGGCCGCGAGCAGAACCTCCCTGCCCTGGCTCTGTAGCTGCTTGGCGAGCTTGCCGATCGTGGTGGTTTTGCCGACCCCGTTGACGCCAACAAAAAACACCACGTGGGGATGATGCTCGATGGCCAAGGGCGCTTCGAGGGGTTGCAGCCGATCGGTCAGCAAACCAGCGAGCGCACGGTGCAACGCGCGGGTATTGTTGAGTTCCTTGCGCCGCACCCGCCCGGCCAGCTCACTCATGATGTCGGTGGTGGTGTCCACGCCCACATCGGTCATGAGCAGCGCGGTCTCCAGATCTTCAAGCACCTCATCGTCAATTTCGCGCTCGCCGAGGATGAGATTGCCCACCCCTTCCGCGAGTTGTTCGCGGGTTTTGGACAAGCCACTGCGCAGCCGCCCCCAGAAGCCCCCCTCTTCTGCGGGTGCTGCCTCGCTCTCATTTGCAGGCGTGTCATCTTGCATGGTTAACCATCGTTGTACTGTTGAATCCTGTCCCTTTGGGGCATCGATTTGTTTGCAGCCAGCTGCGTGGCAACGCATGCTAGCGTCTTCGCTATTTTCTATCTGGTCAATTCGATCAAGCCATGCCTCGCGCATTACCAGCCATCGCCGTTTTCATAAGCATCCGCGTGTACGACCTGCGAGGAACAGGGCGATGAGAAAACAACGGGGCCAGCGCAAAGGGCAGGTGCGCATTATCGGCGGTAACTGGAAAGGACGAAAGATCAGTTTTCCAGAAAATCCATCCTTGCGACCGACTCTGGCGCGCACGCGGGAGACCTTGTTCAACTGGCTGCGACCGCAAATCGAGGGGACCCGCTGTCTCGACCTGTTCGCCGGTTCCGGCATCCTGGGTTTGGAGGCGCTTTCCCAGGGTGCACAACACGTCAGCTTTGTCGAACGCGACCGCCGCGCGGCGCAGTCTTTGCGCGACAACCTGGTCGCGCTCGACGCGCAGGCGCAAGCTGAAGTTTGTTGCGCAGACGCCCAACGGGTGATCACCAACCTGCAAGGCCCGTACGACATCATTTTTCTCGACCCACCCTACAGCGCCACGGCGTTGCTGCTCAGCACCTGTAAAGCTCTGCGCGAGGCACGCCTGCTGGGGCGCTTCGTATATCTGGAGCTGCCCGCGCGGGAGGACATCGAGCCATTGACCCAAACCCTGGAGTGCAAACCGCATCGCGAATGTCGGGCCGGGGATACCCGCGGTCATCTCCTGCGATCGAGTTGAACAAACACCCACCCCACACCGCGGGCATGGATTTTCAGGTCCGGGTCGACGGGTGAGCGACCTGCCAAAAGAGCGCCGCTTGCTGGCCGTTGCGCTGCCCCCATCGCACCGCTAACATCCGCCACCCCACAGCAAATTTATATTGGGAATAGGGAGCAATAAGAAGATGAGTGTGGTGGTCTACCCTGGTTCGTTCAATCCCATTACGAATGGACACACCGATCTGGTCGAGCGGGCGCTGAGCCTGTTTGATCACGTAGTTCTCGCGATCGGAACATCCGCGCAGAAGAACCCCAAAGTCGATCTGCGAGAGCGCATAGAACTGTGCGAGAAAGTGCTGGCCCGGTACGGCGAGCGGGTCTCGGTCGAGGGGTTCAACACGCTGTTGGTGGATTACGTGAAGTCGAAGGAAACGCGGTTCATTCTGCGCGGTCTGCGCACCGTCACCGACTTCGACTATGAGTTCCAGATGGCCGAGATGAACCGCTCCCTGGATCCGAGCATCGAATACGTGTTCCTGCCCACATCCAAGGACTGTTCGTTCATCTCATCCACGTTGGTGCGCGAAATTGCCTCGCTGGGCGGCGACATCAGCCAGTTTGTTGACCCGATCGTGGTCGCCGCGCTGGACTCCTGATCCGTCCCGGCGACGGTTTACTTGTCCGGATTTTCGTAGCGGCCCACGGAGCTGCAACCCAGACAGCGGACAAAGGTTTCACGGCCCGGCTCCAACACCAGCTTCTCAGCCGCTTGAGTGATATTGCCACCCAGTGCGGAAAACGGCAGGCTCACCACAAACGCGGCAGCACCCAAGGCGGTCAACGCCACGCCGACCGGGCGCGCCACCACCAGATCGGTGGCCATGTCGCCGAACTGCGGCTCATCTTCGCGCGCGGCCTGCGCCTGCACGCTGCCCAATAACAACACCGCGATCATCATGGACGTGGTCAGTTTTTGCGCTCGCATCCTAGTTTTCTCCATATCCTAAGGAACCGACGCCTCAAGCGACGGCATTGCGGAGGGATTATGGAAGTGCCGGCGGCTTAAAACTCTGCGAGGTTTGGCACTTTGGGCAATAGACCGACGCCCGTTGCCCGATCGTGCGGCCTCGCAGCGGGGTGGCACAGACCCGACAGGGCAGGCCTTGGCGACCATAGACGTTCAACTGCTGTTTGAAGTAGCCGGGATTACCATCGGAGCCCACAAAATCACGCAATGTGGTGCCCCCTTGTCTGACGCTACGTGCCAGTACGGTGCGAATGGCGTTGACCAACACTTCATACGCAACCCGCGACACCCGACGGGCGGCAATCGCCGGCCGTATCCCCGCCATGAACAGTGCTTCTGCCGCATATATGTTGCCCACGCCGACCACCACTTTGCTGTCCATGATAAAATTCTTTACCGCAACTTTTTTGTTGCGTGAGCGTTGGTGCAGATAAGTGGCGGAGAATTCGTTACCCAGCGGTTCGGGTCCCAGACCCGCAAGCAATCGATGTGGCTCGGCCGCATCCACTCCATGGAACACCACACAGCCGAAACGCCGTGGATCGTTGAGGCGCAGAATGCGCTGATTGCTCAAGCGCCAATCTACATGGTCATGTTTGAGTGGCGGCGTGTCCGGCGTGAGTATACGCAACGAACCGGACATGCCCAGATGCAGGATCAGCGAACCTTGGGCAAACTCAAGCAGCAGATATTTTCCGCGACGACCGACATTGACAATTTTCTGGTTGCGCAAGCGTTCAGGAATGTCCACCGGCCAGCGCAGGCGCGCATCGCGCACGGTCCAGTCGAGCAGGCGCGTGCCTGCGACCCAGGGTTCTATCCCACGCCGAGTGGTTTCAACTTCGGGGAGTTCAGGCATGCAACCCACGCCCTGCCATGAGGCTGATGGTGCCGGGGTAAATCAAGGCTGCGCCGATCTCTGGCGCAAACAGGGCACCTACTTGATTTTGGCTTCCGTATAGAGGACGTGCTTACGCACCACGGGGTCAAACTTGCGCATTTCGAGTTTGTCCGGGGTGGTCCGCTTGTTCTTGTCGGTGGTGTAGTAGTGGCCGGTGCCGGCACTGGAAACCAACTTGACTTTTTCGCGCATAATATCTCGCTCCTATCTCTTCGCCGGCAGCCTAACTCTTCGCCGACAAGCTAAACGTGCTGACCTGCCGCCCGCATATCCGCCAGGACCGCTTCGATCCCTTTTTTATCGATGACGCGCATACCCTTGGACGACACGCGCAGTCGCACGTAGCGTTTCTCGGATTCCACCCAGAAACGATGGTAGTGCAAATTTGGCAGAAAACGACGCCGAGTCTTATTCTGTGCGTGGCTGACATTGTTGCCGACCATCGGCCTTTTGCCGGTAACCTGACATACCTGAGACATGGTATTCTTGACCCAGAAAAAAAGAGGCGCGTTTATACCAAGCCAAGGGGCTATACGCAACAAAATTCGCTGTCTCGCCCGGATCTGGCCCAGGCTCAAGAACCGCTGGTGGCACCGTCAGATCAAGCCGCGCGCCGCAAACGACACGTAGGCCCCCGGTGCGACGATCAGATGATCGAGCACCCGCAAATCCACCCGTTCCAGCAGTGCCTTGAGGTCTGCGGTCAGGCGCAGGTCCGCCTGACTGGGATCGACAATACCCGACGGATGATTGTGCGCCAACACCACCGCGGCCGCGTTGTGCCGCAGGGCGGGTTTGAGCACCTCGCGCGGGTGCACGTGGGCCCGGTCGATGGACCCCGCGAACAGCACTTCCCAAGCGATCAACTCATGGCGCGAGGTGAGAAACAGCGCCCCGAACAATTCGCGCTCGCTATGCCCGATCTGTCGTTTGAGGAACCGCGCGATGCTGGCCACGTCGCTCATCAAGCCGCCCTGGCGCAGCGCCGTCTCATCCTGATGCAGCAGCAGGCCGGCGATGGCCTTCAGGCGTGCCACCCGCGCAGGGCCAAGGCCGTGCCGAGCTAACAGCCGGCCCACCGGCGCGTGCAGGAGCCCCTGCAAGCTACCAAATTCGTGCAACAGACTGAGTTGCCATAAGTACAATCGGCGCATCCCGTGCCCCGCTGCCCAGGCACAGCGCGAGGAGCTCCGCTAAAGACAGCTGGCCAGGTCCCCCGCGCAGTATTCTTTCCCGCGGCTGATCCCTGGCACCGTTGCACTCAGTCACGCCGCGATCCCTCATGCGCCCACATAACCCCCCTTAGACGTGCAGCTATTTGATTGCATCACCCAATGCCCCGCGTTCCACTTTGCACCTAGACTAACCAAGCGGCAGCCACGCCGGCAGCAGCCAATATCACCGGCCGGACTGCGACATCACACATCGTCGGATGCGCCTGTGCCGCCCCGGTGACGGCGGCGGTTCAGGCGTTCGAAGTGCACAGCAGCCTGCGCGACCAGGGCGATGGTGGTTCGAATTATGTGACCCATAGATTTGGCTTTTGCCCGCGCTTTGCGCAAAATCCAAGCACCAGCAACGGGTCACCAATCACACATGTCAAACCCACTCGCCGGTCGCAATGTGGTGCTCGGCATCACCGGCGGCATCGCAGCCTATAAAACACCCGCGCTCGTGCGCGCTTTGACCGCCGCCGGCGCCCAGGTCCAAGTGGTGATGAGCGACAATGCCAAGCACTTTGTCGCTGCCACGAGCCTGCAGGCGGTGAGTGGTCGGCCGGTGCGCGACAGCCTCTGGGATGCAGCCGCAGAAGCGGCGATGGGGCACATCGAACTCGCGCGCTGGGCGGATATCCTGCTGGTTGCCCCCGCGACCGCCAACGCCATCGCGAAGCTTGCGAGTGGGGTCGCAGACGATCTGTTGTCCACCCTCGTGCTGGCCACCCAGGCGCGTCCGGTGCTCGCCCCGGCGATGAATCAACAGATGTATGCCCATGCGTCGGTGGCGCGCAATCTGGCCACACTGCGTGATGACGGCTGGGAGATCGCCGGTCCCGCAGCGGGCGAACAGGCCTGTGGCGATGTCGGCCCCGGGCGTATGCTCGAGCCGGAAGAATTGCTCGATCACCTGTGCGCCGCACCGACTGTCTCCGAGCGCGCCTGGCAGGGCAAACACGTCATGATCACGACCGGTCCCACCCGGGAAGCCATCGACCCGGTACGATTCATATCCAACCACAGTTCTGGCGCCCAGGGCCTGAGCATCGCGCGCGCCGCCCGGGATGCGGGTGCCCGGGTCACCCTGGTGGCGGGCCCTGGGGTGGCGGACAGCACCCATTGCCATCAACGCCTGGACATTTGCAGCGCCATGGAGATGCATGCAGCGGTGCACGAGCATATCGGCGGGGTGGATGTGTTCATCGGTGTGGCTGCGGTTGCCGACTACCGCATGGCGCAAGTCGCCGGGCAAAAGATGAAACGCAGCGGCGATCCAGGTGCAAGCCTGCAACTCGAAATGGTTGAAAACCCCGACATCATCGCCAGCGTAGCGGCGCTCGAGGCGGGACCCCTGGTGGTGGGGTTTGCCGCAGAAACCAACAACACGCTGGAACACGCACGGGCCAAACGCGTGCGCAAAGGTCTGGATGCGATTGTCATGAACGATGTCTCCAATCCGGAGATCGGCTTCAACAGCGCACAGAATGCGGCCACCCTGATCTGGAGCGACGGCGAGCTGAACTTCGAGCAACAATCAAAAGATGCCTTGGCCCGCGCGTTAATTGACAATCTGGGTCGCATTTTTGCGGTGGAGTTAGCGGGTACAAACCCCGATAGTGTGACAAAATAGCGGCACCAAAAAGCCGGAAGCTTCAATCTGTGGCGAAACGCGCAAAGAAAAGAACGTCGACCAGCGCATCACGTCCTATCACCTATCTGCAAGGAACCCTGTGGGCAATCGGTTTCGCCGCCATCGGCCTGGTGGTCGCCTTTGCCCTGGTCTGGTGGCAAGCCGTCACGCAACCTATTCAAGACCAGTTCGAAGCGGAGCAAAACCGCCTGCTCGGCCAGTACGAAGGTCTGTTCAACAGCCGTGTCCAGGAACTGCGAGAACTGGTCAATGCCATGGCCACAGCGCCTGCCACCCGCACCGCGATGGTCAGCGTCGAAGCCGGCGCGCGCGGTCGACAGGCAGAGATGCTCACCGCCCAGCATCCCTACGTGCGACGGGTAGATCTCATCCCCAAAGACCAGGCCGAAGTGGACCTCAATGCCGCAGTGCCCATCTCCTTTGCCGCCCTCGATCTGATCCGCCGTGCCGAGACCCGCGAGTATGTGGGCCCGGAGGTGAGTCTGAACCAACGCAATCTGGTCTACGCTGCACAGCCCATCACCCCGGACGGTACCGTTGCCGGAGTGTTGCTGGTGGTGCTGGACGCAGAATTTTTCCTCGCCGCCATCCGCAATTACGACGCGAGCCTGGGTATCATCGAGATCATCCAGCAGTTCGAAGGCAATCCAGCCACCACGGTCATACAATGGGGGACAGGAGACAATATAGCCGCACCGGTGGCCACCAGCCTGCAGCGGGCCGCGCACTGGCAACTGTCCTACGCCGCCTCCCGCTCGGCACTCACCCCCGGTGACGCAACCAACAAATTGCTAGTGCCGTTCCTGGTCGCGCTCGCGCTGATCATCGCGGGCACCTACCTCGGCTTTTCGCAATTCAACCGTCGCTTGCAGAAAGACGTTGATCAGCTGATCGAGTACACCAACCGAATTCTGCGCGGCCGCAACACCCAACCGCCACTTCTGACCACCGAGCCGATGCAGTCGATTGTGGCCGGCCTCGACCAACGTGCCAAGAAATCCGAGCCCGCCCTGGAACCCGAGCCCGCAGGCAATGATCCGGACGACTTTCTCGCCGCAGCACCTGCCAGCGCGAGCCCCACCAATACAAGCAGACGATCAGAGTCTGCCGACAACGAAGACGATTTTCTCGATGTTTCGAATCATGCAGATGATAATTTTGGGATTGAGGTGAGCGAATCGAACGGCCCGGCCGATCTGGGCATAGACTTGGACGCCGAGATTTTCCGCGCGTACGACATCCGCGGCATCACCACCACCAACCTGACCGAAGAAGTCGTGTATTGGGTGGGGCGCGCATTTGCCGCCGAAGCCCGCGCGCAGAATCAACAACGTGTTGCGATCGGACGCGACGGCCGCCACTCGAGCGCTGGGCTGCGCGACAGCCTGGCGCGTGGGCTGACCGAGGGCGGGGTCGATGTGTTGGATATCGGTCAAGTCCCTACCCCGGTCCTATACTTTGCAACGCACGCCCTCGATACCGGGACGGGCATCATGATCACCGGCAGCCATAATCCGCCGGAGTACAACGGGCTCAAGATGATGATCGGCGGTGTCACGCTGGCCGAGGATGCCATCCAACAACTCAAGACCAGGCTCGACACCGGCGACCTCAGCGATGGCAGCGGCGACGTCGACGTCATCGACTTGGACGACGCCTACGTCGATCGAATCCTGGAAGATGTGGCGGTAGCTCAGCCTCTCAAGGTGGTGGTGGACTGCGGCAATGGGGTGGCGGGCGAACTCGCTCCACGGCTGCTGCGTGAGCTGGGTTGTGAGGTCATCCCGTTATACTGCGAAATCGACGGCGATTTTCCCAATCATCACCCGGATCCCGCCGAACCGAAAAACCTGGAAGACCTGCAAACCGTGGTCCAGGCGGAAAGCGCCGACCTCGGGCTCGCCTTCGATGGCGATGGCGATCGCGTCGGCGTGGTCACGCCAAAGGGCGAAATCATATGGCCCGACAAGCTTATGATGCTATTTGCCGAGGACATCATCGGCCGCAATCCCGGCGCCGACATCATCTACGACGTCAAATGCTCGCGGCATCTGAATAACCTGATCAGCAATAGCGGTGGTCGGCCGATCATGTGGAAAACCGGTCACTCCCACATCAAGGCCAAAATTCGCGAAACCGGCGCCCTGCTGGCCGGTGAATTCAGCGGCCATATCTGTTTCGGAGAGCGCTGGTACGGCTTCGATGACGCCTTGTATTCCGCCGCTCGACTGGTCGAGATTCTCGGTTCCGACGGTCGCGACGCGGACAGCATCTTCGACGGCTATCCAAAGACCTTTTCGACCCCGGAACTGAAGATCAACACCACAGAGGCGGCCAAGTTCGACATCATGCGCAAACTCGAAGCCGAGGCCAATTTCGGCGACGGCACCATCACCAACATCGATGGCATCCGCGTCGACTTCGCTGAAGGTTGGGGCCTGATCCGTCCCTCCAATACCAGCCCGGTGCTCTCGCTACGCTTTGAAGCGGATAGCCCGGAAGTGCTCGACGAAATCCAGGAGCAATTCCAGGCCCAGCTCACCAAGATCGATGCGGCGCTGAAGTTTCGTTCACCCAGACCCTGACTATGGATGACAAGCAAGCCAACGACACCGCCAGGGTTCTGACCGAAGCCCTGCCCTACATACAGCGCTTTCACGGCGAAACCATCGTAGTCAAGTATGGCGGTAACGCGATGACCGACGCCGACCTCAAGCGCTCTTTCGCCCGGGATGTCGTGCTGATGCAATTGGTGGGCATGAACCCGGTGGTGGTCCATGGCGGCGGCCCGCAGATCGGTGAACTGCTGGAACAACTGGATATCGAATCGCGTTTCGAGCAAGGCATGCGCGTCACGGATGCGCAGACCATGGCCGTGGTGGAAATGGTGTTGGGCGGCTCCGTCAATCAGGAGATTGTCTCCCTGCTCAACGATTGTGGCGGCAAAGCCGTAGGTATCACGGGCAAAGACGCCGGCTTGATCGAGGCGCAACAGCTGCGGATCGAAGATCACCAGGGCCGGGCGGTGGATCTCGGCTTTGTCGGTGATGTCACCCACGTCGACACCGAAGTTCTCAACGGCCTGACCCAGGCAGGATTCATACCCGTGATTGCCCCCATCGGCCAGGGTGCGGATGGTGCGAGTTACAACATCAACGCCGACATCGCCGCCGGCAAGATCGCCGAGGCACTGCACGCGACCAAGTTTGTGCTCCTGACCAACACGCCCGGGATCCTCGACGGGAGCCGGACGACCATCGGCGAGATCGACGCCCAGGGCGTGCATGCGCTTATCGCCGACGGCACGATCTCGGAAGGCATGCTGCCCAAGGTACAGTGCGCCCTCGATGCGGTCGCCTCCGGTGTCGACAGCGTCACGATCGTGGATGGGCGAGTGCCCCACGCGCTGCTGCTGGAACTGTTCACCATTGCCGGCGTCGGTACAAAGATCAACGCCGATGGCTAAATCCAACCGCCGGCAACAGATTCTCGAAGCGTTGGCGCAGATGCTCCAGGAGCGCCCCGGCGAGACGATCACGACCGCCAATCTTGCGGCCGCGGTCGGGGTGTCCGAGGCAGCCCTGTATCGTCACTTTCCCAGCAAGACCAAGATGATCGAAGGGCTGATCACTTTCAGCGAAGAGGCGTTGTTCTCTCGCATTAACATGATTCTCAACGAACAGCCCGCAGCGGCCGCACGCTGTCGCAACATCGTCTATCTGATCCTGAGCTTCATCGAGCGCAACCCCGGGGTCGCCCGCTTGTTTGCCGGTGACGCGCTGCAAGGTGAATCCCAACGCCTGCGCACCCGCATGGATCAGTTACTCAATCGGGTCGAGACGCAGCTACGTCAGGTGCTGCGGGAACATCTGGCACAACAGGTGACGATGCCGACCATGGACATCAATCCAGCCGCTAACCTCTTGATGGCGTTTGTCGAAGGACGGATCGCACAGTTTGTGCGTTCGGACTTCAGCGCCTTGCCGACCCGCGATTGGGAGAGCCAGTGGAAGATGATGGGCGGGGCAATTTTCAGCAGCGCGTGAGATACCAGGACCAGATCCCAAACCGACGCTTTCCCAGGAGATTCGCTCCCGAGACACACACATCGCGGGTGCCGCAGCACGACACGTGCTGGCCGGCATGGCAACCCAGACCAAACATTTACGGGTGAACCCAGCCGAGCGTAACCCGCAAGCCGCCTATAGCAGCGCCGCGGGTCTAGCTGGTATCAGTTGGAGGCGGTCAGGAGCGGCAAACCTTCGCTGCAATTGCGCAGGGCAAACACCTGACGGTGATAGTCGTACTCCGCGCGCGCTTCCTCTTTCTCACTTCGACGCTGAGCGATTTCGTCCTCGAGATTCTGTTGTTGCAGACGCGCACTTTCGATGCGGTCGAGCAGCAGCTTGTTGATGCTCGCGCCGGACAGGTCCTGCGCCGCGGCCTGTTGTTCCAGTTCGCGCCGCTGATTGCGCACGTGGTTGAGGTTGGCCCGCGCATTGGCGATACGCGTATCGATGGACTGCAGATCCTTGGTTTCGGCGTAATCGATATCCTGCGGGGTCTGGTAGAGGCGCCGGACTCGGGTCAGCTCACGATCGCAGTCGGCCTGCGCTGCCTCCCGGGCGAGTTTGGCCTCGTAATCACTGTCACTCAGCTGCGGGTCGACCCGCTGGATCAAGCGACCATGCTCATCGACGATGTCGTATCCCATCCGCACCCGGTCATTGGGTATGGTGTGGGACAGCACCAGCCGCCCGTTGTCATCGGCGTAGCGGAAGAACCGCGCCGCCTCGACGGAGAGCGTACTCAAAACCAGCGCCGCGATCGCGCCGAGCGCTGCACAACGTTTGCCTGGGTTCTTGGTAATACCATCGGGTCGACTCATGTCTGATCCTATTGGCTTAAATTGCATGTGGCTAAACCGCTTGTTGGCCAGTTCTGATGGCGTGCTGAGGCACTTTGGCCGATTACTTCTCTGCGTAAACGTCTCTGCGTAAAGAGTCAGTGAGCCATCCCGGGATGATCTCTCACCCCTGCGGCACGCTCAGGTTGCTTGTCCATGCACTTGACGCGCCTTCCATGCACAACGTTCCCGCTACCTACCCCCTTGGGCATACTCAGCAGAATAGATAAAGAAGCCAACCCGCGTGAAATCACGCAATCTCCTTCATCAAACGTCGCTAACGCAGAGGTTCTTCCTCTTGCCCTGCCATTTCAAGCATCCAATGCGAAAAATTATGTCAATTTTACGCAGTATTCGGCCTGATAAGCGCGCATGCGGTCCAATATGCCAGCGTAATCCTGACTTTCCGCTGAACCGTCAAGATACCTAATCAGATCAGTCATTGCGGCGATACCGATCACAGGCGCGGCAATTTCTCCGGCCAATTGACCGATCGCGGTCTGACTTTCACCCGACGCCTGGGCACTCGACGCCTCTGGATCCATCACCTCCTGACGATCCATGGCCACCATTGCCCCGACCACCCGCGCCGGGGTGGCCGCCAACAGTTCGAGAACTTCACGGATCGCACGACCGGAGGTCAGCACATCGTCGATCAGCAGGACCCGACCATCCACGGGGGCCCCCACCAGCGTGCCGCCCTCGCCATGGTCTTTGGCCTCTTTGCGATTGTACGCCACCCCGACATCGCACCCGCGACGTGCCAACGCAGCGGCTGTGGCCACGGCGATGGGAATGCCCTTGTAGGCTGGTCCGAACAGCACATCAAATTCGATCTCGGCAGCGATGATCGCGTCGGCGTAGGCCTCGCCTAGCGTCGCATAGGCCGAGCCGTGGCTGATCTTGCCGAGATTAAAGAAGTATGGGCTGCGACGCCCCGATTTCAGGGTAAAGTCACCAAACTGCAGCACCTCCTGCTCGAGCAGAAATGCGATGAACGCATCAACCCTGGCCGTCATCCCTGGGCTTCCCGCTGGGCGGCTTGCTGCAACGTGACCAACTCCG
Source organism: Pseudomonadota bacterium (assembly GCA_039028775.1). Lineage (GTDB taxonomy): Bacteria > Pseudomonadota > Gammaproteobacteria > Pseudomonadales > Azotimanducaceae > UBA4421. Next base: position 22,441 of record JBCCHL010000006.1, read on the forward strand.
CAGCACCTTTCTCCGCGAGCGCGATCAACGCGGCCAGCTCTGCGCCGCTGAACGGCGCCGCTTCCGCCGTGCCTTGAATTTCGATAAAACCAGCGCCGGCCAGGCAGACTACATTCATATCCGTATCCGCACTGGAGTCTTCCGCATAATCCAAATCCAGAACCGGTTGCCCCCGATAGATACCAACCGATACCGACGAGACAAAACCGAGCAGCGCGTTTTGCACCGGTAGGGTGCCGATCGCATCCGCCAGCGCCAGCGCGCCGCCAGTGATGGATGCCGTACGAGTGCCGCCGTCGGCTTGCAAGACGTCACAGTCGATCCGGATGGTGCGCTCACCCAGCGCTTTCATATCCACCATCGCCCGCAGCGAACGTCCGATCAGGCGCTGAATCTCGACCGTGCGCCCGTTCTGTTTGCCGCGCGCGGCCTCGCGATCGTTGCGCGTGTGGGTGCTACCCGGCAACATGCCGTATTCCGCCGTCACCCAGCCTCTGCCCTGACCCCGCATGAAACCGGGCACCGACTCTTCCACCGCCGCGGTACACAGCACCTTGGTGTCGCCAAACTCCACCAGTACGGACCCCGCCGCATGCTTGGTGAAGCCGCGGGTGAAGCGCACCGCACGCATTTCGTCTGTCGCTCTGCCACTCGGGCGCATGGGCATATTCCAATTCATTTGCTGGCGGCGAATTATAGAAGGTCCGGAGAAAATGGCACTAAGAGATGCACCGAAACGCATCAATTTTCGTCCACCGCAGCTTGCGTGAGATCATCGACAGCCGTTTAACAAATTTATAAACGGACTGAAATGCAGCTGCGTCCCAACCACCTGGAGCCGGATAAACGCGCGGAGTAAATTGCGATGAAAAGAGTTACCATGCGCGCCATAAATCCGCGCTTTCGGATGGGCACTGACCACCCCGCGCACACCAGCCCATAGCAGCAAACCTGACAAGTTTACCAACGGCGGAACTTCTATGCACAGTATGACAGCCTTTGCCAGAGTCGCGATCGACGCCCACGACCGGCATTTGGTGTGGGAGCTGAAGTCGGTCAACCATCGTTATCTCGAGACCCAGTTCCGCCTGCCTGATGCGCTGCGCAGCATCGAACATTCGCTGCGCGAGTTGGCCCGCAAGCATCTGAAACGCGGCAAGGTGGATTGCATTCTCAAGCTCGAGCGCACCGGCAGGCACTCGGATATGTCGATCAATCGCGAGGTTCTGCTCCAGGTGATGGCGGCTTTGGAACAGGTCAAGCGGGACGCTCCGGACATCGGTGGGGTCAGCCCGCTGGACCTGATGCGCTGGCCCGGCGTATTGGACGAGACGCCGACCGACGATGAACAGCTCACCACCACCGCATGCGAGCTGTTCGAAACCGCCCTCAGCGAATTATTGGAAGCCCGCGCGCGCGAGGGCGAAGCCCTGCACAGCGCCATCACCAGCCGGCTCGATCAGATAGACGCCACCGTGCTGCAACTGCGCGGCGTGAGTGACGATCTGGTGCGCAAACAAAATGACAAGCTACAGCAGCGTCTGCGCGACCTCGAAGTGAACGTCGATCCCGCCCGGCTGGAGCAGGAAGTGGCGCTGCTCGCTCAGAAGGTAGACGTCGCCGAAGAGATCGACCGCCTGGGCATTCACGTAGAAGAAGCGCGCTCCCATATCAACGGCGCTGGCCCGCATGGTCGGCGGCTCGATTTTCTGACCCAGGAGCTCAACCGCGAAGCGAATACCCTGGGTGCGAAGTCGGTGCTGCCCGAGACATCCCAACGCGCGGTGGACCTGAAAGTCATCATCGAGCAGATCCGCGAACAGGTGCAAAACATCGAATGAGCGAGCGCGGACAACTAATCCTGGTATCGGCGCCATCCGGTGCGGGCAAGACCAGCCTGGTGCAGGCGGCGCTGCAGCAGGACGCGACCGTCGCGGTGAGCGTGTCGCATACCACCCGCCCCCAACGCGCAAACGAGCAGGATGGCGTGAACTATCACTTTGTCGACGATACGCGTTTTCGGCAGATGATCGATGCGGGCGAGTTTCTCGAACATGCGGTGGTGTTCGGCAATCTATATGGCACGTCGCGCAGCGAGATCGAGCAGCTCAACGCTGCAGGACGGGACGTGATACTCGAGATCGACTGGCAGGGCGCTGCCCAGGTGCGCAACATACTGCCACACGCAAAGTCGATATTCATTCTGCCGCCGAGCATCGATACGCTGCAGCAGCGCCTGCACGATCGCGGCCAGGACGACGCTGACACCATCCGCAGACGCCTGGGGGAGGCTCAACTCGACATGTCTCAAGCCGCAGACTACGACTATATCGTGATAAACGATGACTTCGATGTCGCGCTGCGCGCGTTCACGGCCATCCTGCAAGCCGGACGTTGTGAGGCATCGCGCCTGCTCGCCCACAGCAACCGGGTGCAGGCGCTGGTGCAGAGCGAACGCTAGCCGCCGCCGTTGCGGTCCGCAGGCCGCTGGGTGAGCATGCGCAAAATGCGACCTGGTCAGCATATTGCCAGGTCACAGGCAGCCCTGTAGAATCCCCGCTCTTTTTCTGTCGCAAAATGACATACAATCGAGTTGCGACGATCTTATGTCCAGATTCAAGCTTAGATGTCGATCATTACCTGAGCACGATCGATATCGATCAGACTAAGAAAGATCAGTTACCGGTGCGCAGATAAGTCGCATACGCAAACCAAAAGGTGGACCGCCCATGGCTCGAGTTACAGTAGAAGATTGCTTAGATCACGTCGACAACCGCTTCGAGCTGGTCATGCTCGCAACGCGTCGTGCCCGCGGCTTGCGTGCCTACGGTAATGATCCCCTGATACCGGAAGAAAACGATAAGCCCACCGTCATCGCGTTACGCGAGATCGCAGAGGGTCTGATCAGTCACGAGATGCTGGACAGCCAGGAAGTACGTACGGAAGAGGAAGACGTAGAAGTCAGCTTCAATCTGAGCATGGCGCTCGGAGAAGACGCGCAGATGAGAGGCGAGCGACCAGGAGATGACGAACGGGGCTAGTCCCACACCCAGCCAGTCTTACTTTGTAGGTCAACTGGCAGAACAGGCGCGGCGGCCCGAAGTTGCTGCGCCTGCCACCATCGAGAGCCTGGCGGAAAGCCTCACCTATCTGAGCGATACCCAGGTGGACGAGGTCCGCGAGGCGCACAGATACGCCACCGCAGCCCACACCGGTCAGATGCGACGAACCGGGCACCATTACATTACCCACCCGACCGCGGTCGCATCCATTCTCGCCGGCATGCGCATGGACCATCAGACCTTGATGGCCGCTCTGTTACACGACGTCATCGAAGATTCCGACGCCAGCAAAGCCAGCCTCGGAGAACGCTTTGGCGAGGACGTGGCCGAGATTGTCGACGGCGTCTCCAAGCTGACCCAGATATTCGCCAGCCGCGCGGAGGCCCAGGCGGAGAACTTCCAGAAGATGGCGCTGGCGATGGCCAAAGACATCCGGGTCATCATGGTCAAGATGGCCGACCGCTTACACAACATGCGCACCATCGGTGTGATGTCCGATCAGCAGCGTCGCCGCATCGCCCGGGAAACCCTGGACTTCTATGCTCCCATCGCCAATCGCCTGGGCATCCACTCGATCAAGACCGAATTGGAAGACCTCGGTTTCAAAGCACTCTACCCACTGCGCGCCGACCGCATCGAACAGGCCATCATCAAGGCGCGCGGCAACCGCAAAGAAGCCATGGAAGACATCGCTGCGACCATCGTCGCCGCGCTCAACCGGGATGGCATCAACGGCCAGGTACAGGCGCGCGAGAAGAAGCCTTACTCCGTCTATCGCAAGATGAAGATTCAACGCAAACCCTTCGCGGAGGTGATGGACGTGTTCGGCCTGCGCATAGTCGTCGACCAGGCGGATGCCTGCTACCGCACGCTAGGGGTGGTGCATAATCTCTACAAACCGGTGGCCGGGCGATTCAAAGACTACATCGCGATCCCCAAGGCCAACGGCTACCAATCACTGCACACCGCGTTGTTCGGCATGCATGGTATCCCGATCGAGGTGCAGATCCGTACCAAGCAAATGGACGCGGTGGCGGAAAATGGCATTGCCGGGCACTGGCTGTACAAGAGCGGCGACGGCGATTTCGAATCCAGCCAGCAGCGCGCCCGCCAGTGGGTCCAGGATCTGCTAGAGCTGCAACGTCAGGCCGGCAACCCGCTGGAGTTCATCGAAAACCTCAAGATCGACCTGTTTCCGGATGAGGTGTACGTCTTCACCCCGGAAGGCGATATTCTGGAGCTCCCGCGCGGCGCGTGCCCTATCGACTTCGCCTACACGGTACACACCGATATTGGCAACCGTTGTGTGGCTTGCCGCGTCGACCGCGGGCTGGCGCCCCTGTCCATGCAATTGCAGAGCGGACAGACGGTGGAGATCATCACCTCCGCGGATGCGCGCCCCAGCCCCGAATGGCTGAACTTTGCGGTCACCTCCCGCGCGCGCTCAGCGATTCGCCATGCCCTGAAGCACCAGCACGATTCAGAATCCATTGCGCTGGGTCGCAAACTGTTGAACCGGGCCCTGGGCAACGCAAACATGAGCATTAACGATCTGGACTTCCGTCGCCTGCGGCGCGTGTTCCAGGAACTCGGGGTGCGCAAGCTCAACGACCTGCTCGGCGCCATCGGCAATGGCGATCTGATGGCTTACGTGGCGGCACAGAAGCTGCTGGCGGCGGACAACCCGGACTATGAAGCGGTCACGGTCGAAGGCGGTGGGCCGGTGGCGATTCGCGGCGGCGAAGGGCTGATCATTCACTATGGCAAATGCTGTGGGCCGGTACCCGGCGATCAGATCGTTGGCCACATGACACCGGGCCGAGGCTTTGTGGTACACATCGAAACCTGTCCGAACATCAACGAAATCCGCCGGCGCGCGGCGCGGGAGATTATCCCGGCGCGGTGGACGACCACCACTGAAGGCGAATTCCTGACCACGCTGCGGGTCGAGGTAAAACGCCGCAAAGGTGTGCTCGCGGAAATTGCCTCCATGGTGACGGCCAGCGATGCAGGGGTTGAGAGCATCGCGGTGGAGGAACGCAACGCCGAGATCAGTACTATGATCATCGGCATGACGGTCAAGAGCCGTAACCATCTGGCGCGGGTGATGCGCCGCTTGCGCAACGTCCCGGCGGTGACTAATCTGGCGCGCGTCAACCAGTAGACCCTGCAGGCGAGCCGGCGTCGCAGGTCTTGCGGCAGCCTGCTGACGGCTTGCAGAACACCACCCAACCGACTTGAGGCCTCGCCATGAAAACCCCGGTCCAGACCGACAACGCTCCCGCCTCGATCGGCACCTATTCTCAGGCCGTGAGCGTGGCCAACGGCCGCACGATTTATCTTTCCGGTCAGATCCCCCTCGTCCCGGCCACCATGGAGATGGTCGGCGATGATTTCGCCGACCAAGCCCACCAGGTGTTTGAGAACCTATCCGCGGTGTGCGAGGCCGCGGGTGGCAGTTTTGCCGATGTGGTCAAGCTCACCATCTATCTGACAGATCTTGGCAACTTCCAGCTCACCAATGAGATCATGGCGGAGTACTTCACCGCACCGTATCCCGCCCGCGCCGCCATCCAGGTATCTGCGCTGCCCAAGGGTGCCGCCATCGAGATCGACGCCATCATGTCCCTGTAGCTTACTCCAGGATGAGCGTGCAGCCCTACGCCGCGATCACCCACCTCAAAGGCGTGGGACCCAGCCTGGCCGAAAAGCTGGCCAAACTCGGCGTTGTGCGACTGATCGATCTCTTGTTGCACCTGCCGTTGCGCTATCAGGATCGCAGCCGCTTGACCCCGCTCGATGCGATCGGTAACGGCGAAGAGCACCTCATCCAGGGCGAGATCCTGTCCAGCCATGTGCAGTTCGGCAAACGTCGCAGTCTGGTGGTGCAGGTCCGCGACCTGCGCGGCCAGGTCAGCCTGCGCTTCTTTCATTTCTCCAAATACCAACAGAACAAATTGCAGGACGGGTACATTCGAGCCTATGGTGAGTTTAAGTTCTACGGCAAGGAGCTCACGTGCGTGCATCCCGAGTACGAGACGTTCGACTTCGAACCCGCAGCGCCCGAACCCAGCCTGACTCCGATCTACCCCACCACCGCCGGGCTCGGCCAGAACAAATTGCGCAGCCTGCTGGCCACCCTGTGTGCGCTGGACTGGCCGGATGTGGCTGGCGCACCCTTCGCCAAGCTACGCTTCCTGCACGAACCACCGGCACACACCAGTCCCGGCGAACTGGAACAGGTCCAGGCGGATATCGCTGCGGAAGAGCTGACCGCGTTCTATCTGGTGATGAAAGGCCGCGCTCTCGAGCGCCGCAACGCGAGCGCCAGAGCACTCCCGCAAAGCGTTGGGCTCGGTCGCACCCTGTTGCAACAATTGGGATTCAAACTGACCGGCGCCCAGGCCCGGGTGGTGGCGGAGATCCTGCAGGACCTCTCGGAATCCAGGCCTATGCTGAGACTGGTCCAGGGCGACGTGGGTTCCGGCAAGACGATCGTTGCCGCCTTTGCAGCCATTCGCGCCGCTGAGCAAAACTGCCAGACGGCGATCATGGCGCCGACCGAACTTCTGGCCGAACAACACTATGTCAATTTTGCCAACTGGCTGACACCGCTGGGCATCGAGGTCACGCTGCTCACCGGTGCGCTGTCCGCCGCGCAGTCGCGAGAACGCATCGCAGCGGTGGAAGATGGCAGCGCCGCCGTGGTGGTCGGCACTCATGCGCTGTTCCAAAACAAGGTGACGTTCGCGAATCTGGGCCTGTCGATCATCGATGAGCAACATCGCTTCGGAGTCCACCAGCGCATGGCGCTGCAGCACAAAGCAGCCGACACCATGCCCCATCAGCTGGTCATGACGGCCACACCGATTCCGCGCACGCTGACCATGGCGCTGTACGCTGACATGGACGTATCGGTCATCGACGAATTGCCCAAAGGCAGGCAGCCCATCACCACCCACACGCTGGCGAACAGTAAGCGGCCGGCGCTGGTGGAGCGCATGACCCGAGTGCTGGCCAGCGGCCAGCAGGTCTACTGGGTGTGCACGCTGATCGACAAATCGGATGAGATCAACGCGATGCCGGTCACCACCCTGCACGCGCAGCTGACAGAAGCGTTGCCCAACTTCTCCGTCGGGCTACTGCACGGTCGCATGAAGAGCGACGACAAGATCAGCGTCATGCAGGCGTTCAAAAACAACGAGCTGGACCTGCTGGTCGCCACCACGGTGATCGAGGTGGGCGTGGACGTCCCCAATGCCACCCATATGGCGATCGAAAACGCTGAACGGCTGGGGTTGGCACAACTGCACCAGCTGCGCGGCCGGGTCGGTCGCGGTCACCTGGCGAGCCATTGTTACCTGCTGTTCGAGAGCGGCCTGGGCGAGGCGGCCAAGTTTCGCCTCAACGTCATGCGCGAATCTCAGGATGGCTTCTATCTGGCCGAACAGGATCTCAAGCTGCGGGGCCCGGGCGACATCCTCGGTACCCGCCAGGCGGGTGAACAGAGCTTTCGCATCGCCGATCTGGAGCGGCATGCCGACCTGATGCCGACGGTCATCGCGCGCGGCGATGCGCTGCTGCAGGCCCCGCCGGGTAGCGACGATGCCCTGCTGCTGGCCAACCTCCTGCGGGTCTGGGCGCCGAGTGAAGGGGGCAACCTCAGCGTGTAATCGCATCCGGCAGAAAAAGCTGTGTCACAATTGATGCATGTCATAAATGGACGTTCTCAAACATGGACAACTTCGATTGGTCCACACTGACCGGCACCTGGATCGGCATTCTCATCCTGATCGTGGTCGCGATCTGGACCATCCTCATGATCCTCGCACCGTTTTTCTGGTACGGCGCCTGGGCGCGAGCCAAGGAATGTAGCCACAAACTGGACACGCTCATCCGCCTGAAGCAAGCCGAGCTGGATCAGGCGCAGCGCACCGGCTGAGCTGGCGTCCCTCGCGTGTGTCGCATCCTTGACCAACAAGAGAGGCGACGAAACGGCGATACCCTGATAAGGCCTCCAGTTGTGGCGGCCTACCAGCGTCAGGGCTACCCACGGCGCTTTGGCAATCCTTTCCTATACTGCGGTTAGGCAATCAAGTGACCGCGGATCGCAATCTCACCGATGAGCAAACAGCAGTTCCCTATCTTCAACGACCCACCAGAACCTCTGCGCGTACGCAGCATCCTGTGCTATGACCAGAAGGGCAAAGTGCAGATCGTAGCGTTGGAACACGCGCTCATCGACCTGATGAACGTCGAAGAGGCGATCGCGCGCGAGCTACAACTGGCACCGCCTGCGGCGGACGCCCAAATCTGCGCCATCCCCGGGTTTTACAACTTGCCGACCGTGATCGACGCGGACCTTTTGGAGCTAAGCGAACTCGCGCTGGCTAGCGATATCCCCGGCAACTATGTGAAAGCCAGTGGCAAGGACCTCGGTGAGCTATGCGGTCAACAGGTAGCCTTCGAGACCCACTTCGCCAGGCGTCTGCAAGCGACGCCGGTCCACAACGAAGGCGACGAGGACGACATTCTCGGCGCCGTGGAGGCCTTTACGACCCGCCGCATCCGCACACGCCTGAATGAGACACTGGATCTACCACCCTTGCCACAAACCGCACAACGCATCATCGCCATGCATAGCGACCCCAACGTGGTACTGGCCGACCTGGTCAGCGTCATCGAAGCGGACCCTCCCATCGCCGCGAAACTCATCGGTTGGGCAAACGCCGCGCGATATGCCCGCCCCAACACGGTGCTGACCTTGCAGGATGCGATCATGCGCTGTCTGGGTTTCGATATGGTCTTCAACATGGCTTTGGGCATGGCCGTAGGGGCAACCCTGAAACTGCCGCGTACACATGTATCAAGCACCTCCAACTACTGGCTCGATGCGGTTTACACCGCGGCCACCGCCGAAGCTCTGGCACACTTTGCACGCCCTGATCTCCAGGTCAACGCGGGCACCTGCTACCTCGGCGGATTGCTAGCCGACTTTGGCACGCTGGTACTGGGACACATATTCCCCCCACAATACGAGCAGATCTGTCGTATCCAACAAGCCAACCCACAACACCATCGCATGAACGCCGATCAATACGTGATGAATCTATCGCGCGAGGTTTTGGCTGCGTACATCCTGAACAGCTGGTCTCTGCCCGCACCCATCGTCAACATGGTGCGCTTCCAGAATGTGATCGACTACGCGGAAGCCGACCTGCCCTATGTCCAGGTCCTCCAGTTGGCTGGCTTGTTGTTAGAAGATAATGACACGCCCGATCGCGAACAGCACAAAGCGTCATTATGCGTCAACTTGGGCATTGAGGAGGCGCATCTCAACGAGGTGATCCACAGCCTGCATCAGTCGCGACTCGACCTTGGCGAGCTAGCGGCAGCGCTGAAGGCCAGCAGTTAAGCGGCCCCTTTCTCTCCATCCCCTACGCCTTCCCCATCGCTGTCAAACACGGCGCCAGCATCCGGGTCGAGGAAGGTGTCCTTATCCAGCTCGCCTTCGGTAGCAGCCACCGTGGTCGAGACCATGCCGTCGCCGGTGATGTTCACCACGGTACGCATCATGTCCAGCAGGCGGTCGACGCCGACGATCAGGGCGATGCCCTCCAACGGCAGGCCCGCCTGATCCAGCACCAGCGCCAACGTGATCAGACCCACACCGGGCACGGCGGCCGCACCGATCGAAGCCAGGGTTGCCGTCAGGATGACCAGTAGCAGCGCGTCCACGCCTAGCTGGTAGCCGAAGAACTGTGCGATAAACACCGTGGCCACACCCTGCATGATCGCCGTGCCATCCATGTTGATCGTGGCGCCCAGAGGCACTGCAAACGAGGCCACGTTGTTGCTCACGCCGATCCGTTCGCGCACGGTGCGCAGCGTGACCGGCAGCGTCGCTCCCGAGCTGGAGGTGGAGAACGCCACCAGCCAGGGTTCGCGCATCTTGCGCAGGTAGATCAGCGGATTCAGTCCGGTAAACGTACGGAACAACAAGGGATAGATCACCAGCATGTGAATGAACAGGGTACCGGCGACGGTAAAGAAGTACTTAATAAGGCTACTGATCTCAGCCCAACCAACAGTAGAGCCCAATTTCAACATGAGGCAGAACACCCCATACGGCGTGAACTTGATGACCATCATGATCAACTGCATGAAGACCTCATTCAGATCATCGAAGATGGCGCGAATACGACCACCCGCCGCCCCCGCGTTGTTCAATGCGAGCCCCAACAAGAGTGCAAACACAATGACCTGCAGCATCGCGCCCTCCGCCATCGCCGCCACGGGGTTGGCGGGAAAAATACCCACCAGCGTAGACCAGATACTAGGCGCTTCCTTGGCAACATAATCGGTCGGCGCTGCGACCGAGCTGCTGACACCGCTGCCGGGCTGCACGATCAAGGCGATGGCCAATGCCATGGAGACCGCGATGGCGGTGGTCAGCAGATATAAACCGATGGTTTTGCCGCCGAGCCGCCCAACGCTGCCCGTGGCCCCGAGACTCGCCGCCCCGCAGGTCAGGGAGACGAACACCAGCGGTACCACCATCATGCGCAACAGCGTGATGAAAATATCGCCACCCGCGTCTATCAGGCCTACATTGATCTGCTCGGTGACGAAGTGATCATCCGGCAGGGCAAAGCCCTGCACCAGCATACCGAGGAGGAGGCCTGCGCCCATGCCGATCAGAATGCGGGTGGTTAAAGTCATCGCGGTCTCCTCGTGGCTTTGTGCAGCTCGTCCAGCGTGTTGTTGTTATCGAGTCGCGCCCCTCGCGCGATGGCGGACGCGGCCGGACGGCATCGGGACTTCTAATGAAGATCGCGCGCGTTCGCCGAAGCGTCGCGGGAGAAGGATAGCGTTTCTAATAGGAAAACCCCAGCAAGGGGGTATGGCCGGGGCTGGCGGCGGTTGCGCGTCCACCGCATCAATGGCGTCGCGATTTCAACCGATTTCGATCATCTCAAAGTCTTCTTTCCCCACCCCGCACTCCGGACAGATAAAGTCTTCAGGCACATCTTCCCAGGTCGTACCAGGCTCGATGCCCTCTTCTTCACACCCCAGCGCTTCGTCGTAAATCCAGCCACATACAATGCATTGCCACTTCTTCATGGTGTGTGTTGTTCGTCCCGGTTGATTGAAAGGCGCGATAAAGTACTGTTATGCGCGCGCAAAATCAACGTGGCCGAGGCGCGCGCTGCGGCCGCTCTCAGCGGCGCAAATCTCCGCTAAACCATGCTGGCGATAAGTACGAGGATACACATAGAATAGGCGCCCCCTTAACGCGACAGCAGAGATCATCGGGATCCAAAACATGCGCCTGGCCAGCAATCGCAACCCGCTTCCCGCCTACCTAGCACTGATGCGTCTGGACCGGCCGGTGGGATCCTTATTACTCCTGTGGCCAACCTTGGCGGCCTTGTGGATCGCCGCCGAAGGCCTGCCAGCCTGGCACCTGTTGGTGATCTTCACCCTGGGTACGTTTCTGATGCGCTCTGCCGGTTGTGTGATCAACGACTATGCCGATCGCAATATGGATGGGGCCGTAGCACGCACCCGCAATCGCCCCCTCGTCAGCGGCGAGGTGAGCACCACCGCGGCCCTGGTGCTGTTTGCTGTCCTGGTCAGCGCCGCCGGCGTGCTGGTTTTGTTTCTCAATCGGTCAACCCAGGTGCTGGCGCTGGCCGGGCTGGCGGTGGCGATTCTTTATCCCTTCATGAAGCGCTGGACCCATTTCCCCCAAGCGTTTCTGGGCATGGCATTCAGCTGGGGCATCCTCATGGCGTGGCCCGCAACCGGCAACACCCTCGCACCCGCCGCCGGGCTGCTGTTCATCGGCAGCGTGATGTGGATCATCGCCTACGACACGATGTATGCCATGGTGGATCGAGACGATGATCTGAAGGTCGGCATCAAAAGCACCGCCATCCTGTTCGGCTCTGCGGACCGGCTGATGATCGGACTGCTGCAGCTCATCGCCTTAGGCATCTGGCTGATGCTCGGGCGCGGTCTGGATATGAGCGTCCCCTTCTACATCGGCCTGGCTGTGTGCGCAGGCTTGTTTCTCTACCAGCAGAGGCTCATCAGCAAGCGCAAACGCGACGACTGTTTTCGGGCGTTTACCAACAACATCTGGGTCGGTTTCGCGCTGTTCGTCGGTACCCTCACCCACTACAGCCTGGGCCACCTGCTGCCCTGATGCACAAGCTCGCGCACCTCATCACCGCCACCAATCGCGGCCTGTCCAACCTGATCGCATGGCTGGCCCTGGCGATGGTGGTGATCACCTTGGGCGTTGTCATGCTCCGCTACCTGTTCGACATGGGCACCATTGTCATGCAGGAGTCCGTGATGTATCTACACGGTCTACTATTCCTTCTCGGCATCCCCGCCGGCCTAATCACCAACAGTCACGTCCGAGTCGACATCATGTATGCACGCATGTCGCCGCGGCGACAGAATCTGGTAAACGTCGCCGGACATCTGTTGTTCCTGCTTCCCGTCGGCGTGTTTATCCTGCTCACCTCCCTGCCTTACGTCGCGGCGAGCTGGCAGGTGTTGGAAGGCTCCGCCGAAGTGGGGGGCATACCCGCGATATTTCTGTTGAAGAGCCTGATCCCGGTCATGGCGGTGTTGCTCATCCTGCAAGGCGTGGCCGACATCGTCCAGCGCTTGATGAAGGACCATAGCTAAGCATGGACTTCACCCCCCTCATCATGTTTGGCATTACGTTCGCCGCCTTGTTGGCTGGCTACCCGGTCGCCTTGACGCTGGCTGGGGTTGCCCTGCTGTTCGCGCTGATCGGCACGCTGACCGGTGCGTTTGACCCAAGTGACTTTGGCTTTGCGCCCGGTCGTCTATTCGGCATCGTCACCAATCAGACCCTCATCGCCGTTCCGCTGTTTGTGTTCATGGGTGTAGTTCTCGAAAAAACCCGCATCGCCGAACGCCTGCTCGACAGTATGAGCGCCTTGTTGGGCGGTTTGCGCGGCGGCCTGGCTATCACAGTGGTCGTGGTCGGCATGCTGATGGCCGCGAGCACCGGCATCGTCGGCGCGACCGTGGTGACCATGGGGTTGATGTCCCTGCCGAGCATGTTGCAGCGCGGCTACGATCCGAGCTTTGCCACTGGCACCATCAGCGCCACGGGTACGCTCGGCCAGATCATCCCCCCATCCATCGCGCTGGTCCTGTTGGGGGATGTGTTGTCCACCGCCTACCAGCAGGCGCAACTGGGCATGGGCGTCTTTGCCCCCAAATCGGTTTCTGTGGGTGATCTGTTCGCCGGGGCGATCGTACCGGGTTTGCTCCTGGTGGCGTTGTACCTGATCTACGTATTGATCCGCAGTTTTGCCGACCCGCGCGCCGCACCAACCGCCGATGCCGATACCAGACCCCCTCTCGGCACCCTGCTCGGCAGCCTGTTCCCGCCGTTGTTTCTCATCGCCGCAGTGCTCGGCTCGATTCTGGCCGGGTGGGCGACACCGACAGAAGCGGCTGGGGTGGGCGCGGCGGGCGCACTGGCGCTGGGTATTGCGTATCGGCGCTGTGATTTGGACACCCTGCGCGAGGTGGGTCGCTCCACCCTGTCCACCACCGCCATGGTGTTCTTTATCCTGATCGGCGCGTCCGTCTTCTCGCTCGTATTTCGCGGCTATGGCGGCGACGAGCTGGTCCAGAGCCTGTTCGCCGACATGCCCGGCGGCATGTGGGGGGCCTTGGCGATCGTGATGATAGTGATCTTCCTGCTGGGGTTCATTCTCGACTTCATCGAGATCACGTTTGTGGTAGTCCCCATAGTCGGGCCGGTCTTGTTGGCCATGGGTATGGACCCGATCTGGCTCGGCGTATTGATCGCCATCAATCTGCAGACCTCGTTCCTTACCCCACCCTTCGGCTTTGCCCTGTTCTATCTGCGCGGCGTCACCCCGCCGAGTGTGCCGACCCTGGCGATGTACCGCGGCGTGGTGCCATACATCGTGTTGCAACTTGTGTTGCTCGGCATGCTGCTCATCTGGCCACAACTGGCCACCTGGTTACCCACCGTTCTTTAAGGCGCCGGATCCTCCGGCAACTGGACGCCAGGACCGCGCTCAGCGTATAACAGCTTCACCGATACACATAGTTGTTTGCGACATGACTATACTCACCGGGTTACGCATATGGGATGGCACGCGGGTGCTCGACGCCGACACCATCGCCTTCGATGAACACGGCATCAGCGCCATCGGCGAGCGCTCAGATTTCAAGGCCGCCGAGTTGCAGGATTGCAGCGGCGCGACCCTGATCCCCGGACTCATCGATGCCCACGTCCATCTGGAGTTGAACCCGGACGAAAAAGATCCGCCGGAGAAGACTCGGGCAACCGTGATCCCCCTCATGCAGGAGCGCGCACTTGCCATGGCACAAGCGGGCATCACCACCGCGCGCGATCTCGGCGGTGGCGCCTGGTTCGAACTGGATCTGCGCGATCGCATCGCGGCCGGGGCCGTTGTTGGTCCGCGCTTGTTATGCTCCGGGCAGCCGATCACCTCGGTCCAGGGGCATTGTCACTTCTGGGGGGGTGAGGCCGCCAGCGACGATGAAGCATCTGCCGTCCTGGAGCGCCAGGTTGAGCATGGGGTAGATCTGATCAAGATCATGGCGACCGGCGGGCGTCTCACCCACGGCAGCTATCCGACCGACGCGCAGTTTTCCGAGGCGACGCTTTCCAAGCTCGTCGAACAAGCGCACGCACACGACCTGCCAGTGGCCGCCCATTGCCACGGCACAGAAGGCATCAGGCGTGCCGCCTGCGCGGGTGTCGACACGATCGAACACTGCTCATGGGTGGGGCCTGAGGGTTGGGCATCCGACTATCAGGAGGACATCGCGAGGATCATCGTCGACAACGGTGTGTGGGTATCGCCCACGGTCAATAAAGGCTGGCAGCGGATGCTCGACAGCGAGACCGGCAAAGTCCTGGGGCGCGTGCGCCAGGCCTATCGCGCCATGCTGGCGTTGGGCATCCCCATGGTGGCGAGTACCGATGCCGGGATCCCCGGCGTGTACCACGCAGATCTGCCTGCCGCCTTGGTGGTGTTCGCCAAAATTGCTGAGCTGGACCACGAGACCGCACTGCGCAGCGCCACCAGCGATGCGGCCCGGGCACTGCGCATCGATGACCGCACGGGACATATCCGACCCGGTTACGCCGCCGACCTGTTGCTGCTGGACGGCAATCCGCTGGATGCGCTGGACGCTGTCACACGGCCGGTGGCGGTGTATGCCCGGGGTCGTGCAGCCTGATCAACCAACGCGCCCGTGTATCTATGGTTCCGGATAGAGGGATCGCCTGTGAGGCAGCAACTCCACCTATCGAAGGCGTGGCAGCCAGGGCGATCATGCATGAAGCCGGCTAAGGTGAGGGGAGACAGCCGGTTGGACGATTACCCTACTGTCGTGACGGCCAATCCGGGGGCCGCTTCTCCACCAGCGCTTTGACCCCTTCCTTGTAGTCGTCCTCGCGCATCATGTCGTTCAACAGCGTTTCCGAATCCACCACCGAAGCGGCGACATCGCGGTGCAGATCGCGATAGATCTGCCAGCGGGTCTGCCGCAGGGAGTTTGGTGATACCGTGGCGAGCAGCTGATGCGCATACGTCAGCGTCTTCTCGACCAACTCCTCCGGTTCGTGCAACGCATTCACAAACCCGAGCGTAAACGCTTCGTCCGAGGTGAATACGCGACTGGTCAGGAGCAGGTCGTTGGCACGACCGAGGCCCATGATGCGCGGCAGCATCCAGGACAGGCCATATTCCGCTGGTAGATTGAGCTTGCCGTGCGCCGTGGTGAACTTAACCGCAGGTACCGCAAAACGCAGATCTGCGAAACAAGCTAACGCCAACCCGACACCCGCCGCCGGTCCATTGATGGCCGCTATGCAGGGCTTGGCCAATCCGAAATGGTAGGCGAAAGTCGCATCAAATTCCGGGCTGGTGCCGTAGCCGGGTTCGGCGATGTCCGCAGCGGTCCCCGGGTCATAACCACCCCGCTCGGAATGACCTTCCAAGGCCTGGGAATCGCCGCCGACACAGAAGCCGCGCCCGCGTCCGGTCACCACGATGGCGCCCACGGATGCATCGCGATTGGCGCGATCCAACAGGTGCCGGTACTCGGTATGCAGGCGCCCGGTCCAGGCGTTCATTCGGTGCGGGCGGTTGAGCCAGATGATGGCCACACCGTCGCACACTTCGTATTCGGTATTCTTGAGTTCCAACCCTTCCCCCTTATTAGCGCGCGGCGCTAACGCGCGTTGATGTAGGCCTGCTCGCTGATCTCATGGTAGGCCCGCACATCAGCGAGAAACCGCATGTAAGAGGCATAGATTTCCTGGGCCAGCGGATCCTCTCCGGCCGCCTCGGCCACCACCTCCTCCGCCGCCGTCTTGAGCGCGGCGATGACGTCGTCGGGTAGGCGCCGCAGTTGGACGCCATGTTCGTCCACCAGCGTGCGCAGGGCCGCATTGTTGCGCGCGGTGAATTCGCTGAGCATGTCTTCGTTGATCGCGCGGGTGGCGGTATCGATCATCATCTGCAAATCCGGCGGCAGGCTGTCCCAGGCCTGCTTGTTGACCAGGGTTTCCAGCGTCGGGCCCGGCTCATGCCAGCCCGGATAATAGTAAAACTCCGCGACCGTGTGCAGGGCCAGGGCCAGGTCGTTAAACGGTCCAACCCACTCGGTGGCATCGATCACCCCGGTCTGCAAAGAGGTAAAGATCTCGCTGCCGGGCAATGCGACCGGCAGCCCGCCGGCGCGTTTTAGGACTTCTCCGCCGAGACCAGGAATACGCATCTTCAAGCCCCGGAGATCATTGACGCTGTTGATTTCTTTGTTAAACCAGCCGGCCATTTGCACGCCGGTATTGCCGGTCGCAAACGGCACGAGACCGAACGGCGCATAGGCCTTGCGCCACAATTCCATACCCCCACCGTAGTGCAGCCAGCCGTTCATCTCCTGGGCGGTCATGCCGAACGGCACGGTGGCGAACATCGCAGCGTAGGGAATCTTACCGCGCCAGTAGTAGGCCGCACCGTGGCCCATCTGCGCGGTGCCCTGGGAGACCGCATCGAATACCTCAAAAGGCCCGACCAGTTCCCCGGAGCCATACACCTTGATATCGAGACGACCGTTGCTCATCACCCGCAACTTATCCGCCAGACGTTCCGGCCCCATACCCAGACCGGGAAAGTTCTTCGGCCACGTGGTGATGAGTTTCCAGCGGTAAACAGTGCTCGGTGCTGCCGTCCCACCGGACGCTGCAGGCTCCTGGGCGGGCCCGCAACCGGCGAGCGACAAGCCCGCGGACAGGGTCAGGAGACAAAGCGAGAGGCGAGCATAGGTGATCATGGCGGTTGGCTTCCGGGTTCGACGCACCCTATGTTAGCAGCATCTATTGCGGGCCACCCAACATCCAAATCACCCGCGTCGGGTCGTGCGCTAGTCGAGGGGTTGCAGGTTGGCGTAGGCCACCATCAACCACTTGGACCCCACCTGGGGAAAGTTCACCTCGACCTTGGCGCGCTCGCCGCTACCTTCCATCTGCAGGATCACACCCTCGCCGTGTTTGGCGTGCAAAACCCCCTGGCCGATGCGCAGGCCCAACGCCTCGTGCTCTTCGAACAGGTTTTCGCCATGGCCGTTGCCGTTCCCATAGGGCCTCTCCACGGCGCCGTTCATGCGCACTTCCGCGATGAGCTGCTGCGGAATCTCCATCAGGAAACGACTCGGACGATTGTAGCTGTCGACCCCGTGCAGGCGTCGGGTCTCGGCATAGGTGAGATACAATTCGCGCATCGCCCGCGTGATGCCCACGTACGCCAGACGCCGCTCCTCTTCCATGCGCCCGGGCTCATCCGCGGACATCCGATGGGGGAAGAGGCCTTCTTCCATGCCGGCGAGAAACACCAGAGGAAACTCCAGCCCTTTGGCGGAGTGCAACGTCATCATCTGCACACTCGGGCCTTCCGCACTCTGGCGGTCACCCGCATCAAGCGCCACCTGATCGAGAAACTCCTGCAGGATCGACATCTCGGCCGCATCCGAGTCCTGGATTGGGAACACCAGCTCGCCGGTAAACTGCCGACAAGCGCTGACCAGTTCTTCGAGATTCTCCTTACGCGCCAGGCCGCGTTCGCCTCGCTCCGCGCGGTGATAGGCCATCAGCCCGCTGGCATCGATGCAGTGTTCCGCCATTTCGTGTAGGGACATCGTGCTGGTACTCTCGGCCAGGTCGTCGATCAGGCGCACAAACTCGGCCACGGTCTTGTTGGCGCGGCCGGAGAACGCCCCCTCGACAATGCCTTCTTTGGCGGCTTGCCACATCGAGACCTCACGCGCGCGGGCGTGTTGCCGGATCGCCTCCACGGTCTTGTCTCCGATACCCCGAGGTGGAATGTTGACCACCCGCTCAAATGCCGGATCGGAGTGGCGATCTTCCATCAGCCGCAGGTAGGCCAACGCATTCTTGATTTCCGCCCGCTCGAAGAAACGCTGACCACCATAAATCTGGTAGGGGATGCTGGCGCGCAGCAGCGCTTCTTCCAGCACGCGGGATTGGGCGTTGGAGCGGTACAGGATGGCCACCTCGTCCGGATCCGCCCCACTCTCGAGAAACGCATCGATGCGCTCGACGATAAAACGCGCCTCATCCAGATCGTTGTAACCAGAGTACACCCGGATCGGCTCGCCCACCGGGCCGTCGCTCCACAGCTCCTTGCCCAGGCGATCCGCATTGCGTTTGATCAGACCATTGGCCGCATCGAGAATCGTCTGCGTGGAGCGGTAGTTCTGCTCCAGACGAATGGTGGTTACCGCGCTGAAGTGTTCACCAAAATCGTGGATGTTCTCGATCTTGGCGCCGCGCCAACCGTAGATAGATTGATCGTCATCGCCCACCGCCATGACGCGCCCACGCTCCCCAGCCAGCACCCGCAACCAGGCGTACTGGATGGTATTCGTGTCCTGGAACTCATCGACAAGGATGTTGCTGAAGCGTCGTTGATAATGGGCGAGCAGACTCGGGTTGTTCAGCCACACTTCATGGCTGCGTAACAACAGCTCCGCAAAGTCCACCAGGCCGCCCTGCTCGCAGAGCGCTTCGTAACCCTCATAGATACGTTTGTGCGTGATTTGGAACAGATCATCCCCGGCTGCCACTTCGTGCGCGCGACGGCCTTCGTCTTTCTGTTCGTTGATGAACCAAGTCGCTTGCCGCGCCGGCCACTTCTGCTCGTCGATATCCAACGCACGCATCACCCGTTTGACCAGGCGCAGTTGATCGTCCGCGTCGATGATCTGGAAGTTTTGCGGCAGCTTGGCTTCCTGCCAGTGCATGCGCAACAGTCGGTGCGCCAGGCCATGAAATGTGCCCACCCACATCGCCCGCACGGACATGTTCAGGATCTCTTCGATCCGCACCCGCATCTCGGCCGCCGCTTTGTTGGTGAACGTCACCGCCAATACCCCTTGCGGGGAGACACCCTCGACATCGATCAGCCACGCGATGCGGTGCACCAGCACGCGGGTCTTGCCACTGCCGGCACCAGCGACCACCAGGTGATTGCCCGGAGGCGCGGACACCGCCTGGCGTTGCGCGTCGTTCAGGCCGTCGAGAATGTGCGTGATGTCCACAGATGCTTTCTAAGATCGGATCGAGTGTGTAGGCTTGCGGGATCGTTGTATCGCTATTCTATACGCACAGACGATCAAGCTTAAACGCGAAACTGCGTAAAACTTGCGCAGTCGTTGCACAATGCAGCCGTGCCATGACCGCGCTTGCGTGGATACACTTGAGGGATCGTGCAGATGTTAAAGGATGGTATGTACGTTTTTGTTAAGCGGCTGCGCAAGGTCAGCGGCGCTCTGGCTCTTGCGGCGATGCTGCAGGCCTCAGCCGCAAGTGCCGCCAAGTCCACCCCCATCGAACCGTTTGCCGCCTGTCTGGACAAGCTACGCACGCGCGCTCTGGCCGAGGGCCTCAAGCCCACCACGGTAGACACGGTCTTCGACCGCATCACCCCACTGCGCACCGTCGTCTCCAGCGATCGCAACCAGGCCGAATTTAACCAGACGTTCCAGCAATACTATGACGCCCGGGTAAACGCCACGCGGGTGAAGACCGGCCGTCGCCAGATGCGCGAACACGCCCAAGCCTTACGCGGCATCACCGGCAAGTATGGTGTGCCCGGCCACTACATCATGGCGCTCTGGGGTCTGGAAACCAATTTCGGCGGCTATATGGGTAAGCTGTCCGCACCGAGCGCTTTGGCCACCCTGGCCTGTGACGGGAGGCGAGCTGAGTTCTTCAGTGCCGAACTGCTCGCCGCGACCCGCCTGGTCGAGCGCGGTGACGTAACGCTCGACACGATGCTCGGCTCGTGGGCGGGCGCGCTGGGTCACGTGCAATTTATGCCCAGCACCTACCTGCGTCACGCGGTCGACGGCGATGGCGACAACCGCCGCGACCTGTACGGCAGTTTGCCCGATGCCTTCGCGTCCGCCGCCAGCTATCTGAGCGCCATCGGCTGGCAGCCCGGGCTGCGCTGGGGGCGCGAGGTCCATCTGCCCGACAATTTCGACTACGCCAAAACCGGCCCGGATCAATGGCAACCCCTCGCCGACTGGCGCGCGCTGGGGGTGACCGACGCATTCGGACGCCTGCTGCCAGACCTGGCACTGCCCGCCGCGCTGTTGTTGCCGAGCGGCCACCGGGGCCCAGCTTTTCTGGTCTACGACAACTTCCGGGTGATCATGCAGTGGAACCGTTCCACAAATTACGCGATCGCGGTCGGCCGCCTGGCGGATCGCATCGCCGGTGCAGGACGCTTATCGAAATCCCACCCGACGTTGGGCGAGGTTCGATTCAGCCTCGCGGACATCGCCCAGCTACAAACGTACCTCAACGCGGCGGGGTTCGACAGCGGCACGCCTGACGGCATTCTCGGACGGGGGACACGACGGGCACTACAACGCTACCAGCAAGCAAAAGGTCTGCTGGCGGACGGCTATCCCGACGCACCGCTGATCGCGCGCGCCAAGGACGCACAGTCCGAGTCTGTCGGCGATGACAGCTGAACACCGCGACGCGGGCGAGTTCGGGACCTGGCTTGCACAACTGCACAGCGCGCTGCGCGAGCGGCGCGGCATGGATGTACCCTGCGGTGACTGCAATGCCTGCTGCCGTTCGAGCTTCTTCATCCACATAGGCGAAGGTGAGGCCGCACGCGCAGCGATACCCGCAGAGTTGCTGTTCGCAGCGCCCCATCAGCCTCAGCAACTGATCATAGGTTTTGACGAGCACGGGCGTTGCCCTATGCTCAAACCTTCCGGCTGCGATATCTACGCGGTGCGTCCGTTGACTTGTCAGCAGTACGACTGCCGGATTTTTCCGGCCACCGGCATCTTCCCCAGCGCTGCCACGGAGCAGGCGATCGCAACACGTGCGCGTCACTGGCGCTTCAGCTATGCGAATCCGGAGGCACATGCGGCTCACGCCGCCCTGCTCGCCACCGGTGGGTGGTTAATGGAGCATCGCGAAGCACTACAACCGGCTATCAGCGATGTGCAACTTGCGCTGCTGACAGTACGCGGCCACCGGGCTGTCACGATCGGTCACGACCTCGAGAGCTACCAGCGCCTGTGGGCGCAAGGATCTGACTAGCCGGAAAAGCAGCCGCAGACGACGGTTGCTCAATCCTGTTTGTAAACCGTACCGCCGTCGACGATGGCTTTCATCTCTTCTAGGTGTATTGACGCTGGCCTAACTTGGTGCCTTTGCAGAACACGCCGCCCGTGGCACAAAAACTTGATCGTGTCGACGCCATACTATACTCAACATTTTTACGCACGCGCTCTCGGACCGCCCACGGCCCATCGGCAACCCCGTCCGCGCGCGATTCGAAGGCACGATTGAGTGCGTTGTTGTCGCAATATCCGCCGGTGACCCCCAGCGCCGGACCGGAGACCAACATTCTAAGGCCGGGAATCTCACCTGCGTCGATGGCGTTGTGTAGCATCACATCCTGATGGTCCGCCGCACCGACGTTGCGGATGGTGGTAAGCGCGACCTGCGCGCGAAGCTAACAGCACGAGCCCTTTAGAACGGCGCTTCGCGCACAAACGTCTCGACCGGAACGTCCAGCCAACCCACCAGTGCCAGCATCCCATCCACTTCCATGCGACCACCATGTCTGGTTCGTGCGATGGTGGCTGCACTCACACCGGTTTGTGCAGCAACCTCTTTCCAGGTCATGCCGTACGTCTTACGGCGTTCATCGAGCGCAAGATACAGCGCCCGGGCGTCGAAGCGCTTCATCCTTTTCCCCACCCGATTTTCACCAACCCAAGTGTCCCTAACTCAAATGTCACAAATCCGAATGTTCCACCGCCGTGACAGCCAGTAGAATAACCCACACATTCTCACCGTGATATCACTTGGATAAAGCGCTATGAACGCAGTCCTGGCATCCATCGCTGCAGCTCTGCTGCTACTGCTCGCGCTCATCGATGGTCCGGGACTGAGCTTTGTCGACGTCCCCTTGTGGCAATTGCAGCAGACCTCAGAGCTGCTGACCTCGGGGCTGCAGGTCGCAGCGCGCCTGGCCGTGTTCTGGCTGCTGCTCACCGTTTTTACGCTCTACTTTGCCCTCTATTTAAGCTCACGCCGGGGGCGCCTGATCACCGCTGGCCTGTGCGTTGTTGTGGCCGCAGGTCTACTGCCGGCACTGTTCGCCTTACTGCGCGAGGGTAGCCTGAGCCAGGTCGCACAGTTGTATATCCTGCTAGCCCTCCCCGCGGTGCTGCTGGGTCTCTTGTTGTGGGTCATCAAACGGGCCGGCCGAGCGGCTTGGTTGGTCAGCGGCGCGATCGGCTTGATCGTCGCCCTGGGCCTAGGGCGAGCGGCGGCAGCAAGCCTGGCGGACGCGCCGTTGCCGATCGACGGCACTGTGTTGACCAGCACGCAGCGCGTGGATCTGGTCAACAAAATCCGCGCCGCCAACCCGCGTGACAAGGCAGAAACCAAACTGATCGAACTCACCTTGGACAGCGACGAGATGAATCGTCTGGTCACCTGGGGCCTGTCCTTGGGGGAAGACAACCGTCACGCATTCTTCGACTTTCGCAATTCCGCCTTACGCTTTGCCGTGTCTCTCCCACTGCCCGTGCTCTCGTCGGCGTATCTCAACGTGTCCGGCCAGGGGCAGGTGATCCTGAGCGGGGAGACACTGTTTGTGCGCACCGAGCAACTGCGTATCGGCGACCTGCCGATCCCCGCACGCTTGGTCGATACCCTCGCCCCGGGGCTCTACGCAATGATCGCGCGTGACCCCCGCTACAACGCCATCACCAGCCAGATCGATTCCGTTACCATCAAAGACCGTACGCTCATCGCGCGCTATTACGGCATGACCCTTCCGGACGGGATGCGCGGCAACCTCTTCCGCGCGCTGGCCGCTGAGGACACTCTGCTGGCAGGATTCTCCGAGCACATCCACAACCTGCGCCGGGTGTCGGATAGCTTGCCACAGCTGCCGATCCAGGCACGGCACCAACACTTGGTCAGCCAAACCTTTGCGTTGGCCCACCAGCGTGTCGTCGAAGGCAGCGATCCCCAGGTGGAGGCTCGCATCGCCATCGTGAGCCTGGCGATTGTGCTCGGTCACCACCGCTTGAGCGAGTTCATCACGCACCTGCCCAGCGGTCTGGTCGGCATGGGGAACCTGTGGCGCGAAGCCCCGCTGCAGGGCCGGCGCGACTGGACGCGGCACTTCTGGTTGAGCGCGGGAATCGCAATCCTCGCCGACCAGGGCATCTCCAGCGAGGCGGGGCGTCTCAAAGAGGAACTCGACGCCCAACGCAGTGGCGGCAGTGGGTTTTCCTTCACCGATCTTGGCGCGGATATGGCGGGGGTGGCATTCGCCACCTGGACGACGGCAGACTATCGACAGGCCCGGAAGGCGCTGTTTGCGCTGCAGGATAGCGCTGCGATCACCGAGTTCGTCCCAGAGCTTAAGGACTTGCCCGAAGGTCTATCGCTCGCCGATCTGGAACGCCGTTACGGCGGAGTGGATGGCGCGGCCTACCGGCAATTGGAAGCGGATATCCAGGCGCGCATCGACGCGTTGTACAACACGCGTTGAGATTCTCGCAGGCTACAAGGACCACGCGGAGACCTTCCGGGCCAATGCGACGTCGTCAACCTGCAGACAAAGGCGCGCGAACAACCAGCGCCAAACCCGGTGCGCATCTACCCCCGTGGCCGCAGCCAATTGCTTGACCACCGCTGAACCTTCGCTTTCCAACCGTGGTTTGATGTTGAGCAGATGCTGGGTGAGGTCATAGCACGGGTCACCGACAAACGGCTTCGGGTCGATGACAACCCACGGCCGCCGCGTCCCAGCGAGCACATTGCCCGCGTGCAGATCGGTCGCCAGGAGCCTCGCCGCCACCGGATCAACGGCGAGCGTGCGCAGTTCTGTCATACCCGCTGCCACCATCGCGCGGTGTGCCGCGGGCAGTTGCGGGATGCGGGCCTGCGCACCCACCACCCAGCGCTCTATCATCTGCGTCAGGGGTGCCACACCCGGCGGCGGCGGGGTCGACCACAACAGCGGTAACAGGCGACCAATCTCCCGGTCCTGGGTCATGGCATCTTCGCCGCTTAGCGCATGTCCCGGCATCAGACGCTCCAGCAACAGCGCATGCCGGGATCGGTCATGGTCCAGCAGGTGAACGGTGTGCTCGCCGCGCCAGGCCGCAAGGCCATCGATCTCCCAGGTGGCCTCATAATGCGGCCAGCCGAGTTTGAAGACCGCCATCGGATGTTCGGGCGTCTGACAAGGCGCCACCCACGCGCCGGTGACGTCGTGCTCAAACGGCGCCTCGAGACGCAGCTGCCATCGCTTCACAAAGGAAGCCACCATCTGCGGCAGCTCCGCCAGCCACACCCGCCCCGCGGCGTGGCCACCGAGGTTGTGCTGCAGCCCTGCTGGAATCGTTATACTGCGCATCGCTTCTTACTCCGATGGTCAGCCAAGCGCCGGCCGTATGAGGGGCCACAACCTCCGATGAACGCAACCCGGCTAGGTAGTCTATGGAAAAGTCTGAATTCGCACGCTGGTCCGCCGCCGCCACGGCGTGGTCGACCGAGTATCTGGACGGCATCGCGCAACGACCGGTCCGCGCTCAAGTGCAACCCGGCGATATCGCCAAACGCATTGCGCCGAGTCCCCCCGAGCACGGCACCTCGATGGATACGATCCTGAAGGACTTTGCCGACATCATTCCCGACGGCATGACCCATTGGCAACATCCCCGCTTCTTTGCATATTTCCCCAGCAACGCGGCACCGGCATCGATGATCGCCGAACAACTCGCCACCACCCTGGCGGCACAGTGCATGCTGTGGCAGACCTCACCCGCCGCCACCGAGCTGGAAACCTGTATGGTCGACTGGCTGCGCCAGGCGCTCGACCTGCCCGTCGAGTTTAATGGTGTGCTGCAGGACACCGCCTCCAGCGCCACCCTGAGTGCCATTCTGACCATGCGTGAGCGCGCGCTCAACTGGGCGGGTAACCAAGCAGGCCTGAGCGGGCAGCCAAGGCTGCGGGTCTACGCATCCAACCGCACCCACAGCTCCATCGACAAAGGGATGTGGATCGCGGGGTTGGGGCAAGACAATCTGGTAAAAGTCCCCACCGACGCAAGCTTCGCCATGGACGAAGCCGCGCTGCGCGAGGCCATAGAGAACGATCTGGCAGCGGGACACCAGCCGGCCGGGGTGATCGTCTGTGTTGGCGGTACGTCGATGGGTGCCACCGATCGGGTCGCAGAGGTGTGCGCCATCGCGCGGGAATATGAGCTATACACCCACGTCGACGCCGCCTGGGCGGGCTCGGCCATGATCTGTCCCGAGTTGCGTGACCTATGGCGTGGGGTGGAGACGGCGGACTCCATCGTGTTCAACCCGCACAAATGGCTGGGGGCCTCCATGGAATGTTCCGCGCACTTCATCAAGGACCCGGAAGTGCTGGTGAAAACTCTGGCCATCCAGCCGGAGTACCTGAAAACCCACGGCCAGGATGGCCTGATCAACTACAGCGAGTGGGGTATCCAACTGGGTCGTCGCTTTCGCGCCTTAAAGTTATGGTTTCTGCTGCGCGCTTACGGCCTGGAAGGTCTACGCACACGCATCCGCAATCACATCGCCTGGTCCGAGGCCCTGTGCGAACACCTGCGCGCCGAGCGCGATTTCGAAATCGTCACCGAGCCGATCCTCTCGTTGTTCACGTTTCGCTATGCGCCGGCGGGCGCAGACGACCTCGATGCGCTCAATCTACGCCTGGTAGAGTCGATCAACGACGATGGACGGATCTACCTCACGCAGACCGATCACGACGGGCAGCGGGTCATCCGCTTCATGACCGGGCAATTCGACATGCAGGCCAAGGACGTCGACACGGCGTTTGAGACGATCACCGAGCTCGCCGACCGCTTGTAAACTTCGTCACTTCAGCGCCGATTTGTGCGACTCATCCATTCCCAGTCCACGCGGATCTGCGACAATGAGACCCACTTTCGCATCCGCTTAAGGTGGCGTTATGGAGACTGTGTCTGCAGCCTTACAATATCTCATAGATGCCGTATTCAGCGAGGTCTTTGCGGTGTGGTTCCTGGTCGGCCTCGTCATCTTCCTGGTCGGCGTAGGTCTTATCGTGCTGTATACGCTCTCCCGTATGATCGGTTATCGCACCCAAGGGCACGTGATCGGCGCGGTCGAGCACACCAAGATCAAGCGCGACAAACGCGACGGCGAGATAGTCGAGCGGGTTAAGAAGTACCTGATGCCGGTGTTTGAATACCAGACTCGGGATGGCGTAACTCGCCAGATGATCGGCAGCGAAGGCGGCAGCAACACCACCCAATACAGCACCGGCCAACCTGTGAGTCTGATCGTGCGCGAGGATGACGGTTACGACGACGTGTACGACGCGGACCAACACGGCGCCCTCTACCTGGGCCTCGGCTTTACAGCCATCGGCGGGATCATCATGACCTGGGTCGGGAGCTTTGCTTCGGCCTTTGGTGTCTCGTTACTCACTATGCTGGCGCTCGCGGTCTCAAAGACCATCAGCGCATTTCGCAACCGCTCGGCCCGCCGCGCACCTCACACCTCCAAGCACAAAGGCGAAGACAAGTCATTCACCGCCGACGAACTGCGCCCGATCGAGGACTTCCTGTAGCCACATGCACCCCTTGCCCCTTGGGTCGGGCCTGCAGAAGCGAGGGCCGTTTGAGGATTGGCGTGAACAGCTCTCGATGCAGTCTGGGAAACTCGATTTCGACCGAAGCCGATTTGCGCGGGCGATCGAAGGCGTAACGCCGACTCAACCCCGCAGGTCAGGCCAAGCTTTTTTGGCATTCCGCGAGCCCAGGTCCGGCGTTCCCATTTGTTCTACACATTGGAAGCCGCGAGCCGCCACGCAGCGTCATACAACCGCCTTCGAAGCGCAAAGATCAGAAACTGGCAGACGTCTACATCGACCCCCTTCGGACGTTGGCAAATCTGCATCAAAGCTCGTTAGGTTCACTCACGCTCGGTTGAACGCGCGTCATCACTGAATAGCGACCTCAGTTCCTCAGCGGCATCTCGCGTCGTTTGGCGAAATGCGTCTGGATCGTGGCTAACAGCGCGTTGACGCTCGAGGGTCTCGGCGTCGTGTACCCGGAAAGCAGCGACAGCGTCGCTAGCGGTTTTTGGATCGTCGCCAAGAACGCCGAGAAGCTCGGTCGCCAGTTCTAGACTCGAAGAAAGAGTGTCGCGGATAACATACGTCACGCCGATTTCTCGCAGTGCGATCTCGTGTTGTCGATTGTGCGCACGAGCGAGTATCGCGACGCCCGGGCATGTTTCGTGAACCATCATGGCCACACGCACGGATGCTTCGATATCGTCGATGGCAATGACTAAGGCACGCGCTTCAGCAACATTTGCTGCTTGAAGAAGATCGAGTCGCGTCGCATCACCGTAGTGAACCTCATTTCCGAACTCGCGGACAAAGTCCACCTGCGCGGGGTTGGCCTCAAGCGTGGTGAACGGAATCTGGCGCATCGACAGGATTCGCGCGACAATCTGGGCGAATCGACCAAATCCTGCAATGACGACCGGATTGTCGGCGGCTTCGATTGTGTCGAAGGGCCGATCATCACCGCGCGTTAGCCAGCGCTCTAGCAGAGAGACCAAAAGGGGAGTGCTAACCATTGACAACGTAATGACGACGACTCCGATCTCGAGGACCTGGCGATCAAGGACGGCACTCCCAACTCCCGCGGTAAGCAGCACGAACGCGAATTCACCGCCTTGTGCCAAGACGACCGACGTTCGCCAGCGCTCGGCCGACTCGAGCTTGTGCCAGATCGCGAGCGGGTACAGAACGGCAAGCTTCAGAACGACGAGCGCTAGCGCTAGCCCAACAACCAGTACAGGTATGTCAGCTAGCACGGCTAGGTTAGCGGACATTCCCACGGCGATGAAAAAGAGCCCGAGCAACAGCCCTTTGAAAGGCTCCACGTCAACCTCTAACTGATGACGATACTCAGAGTCGGCTACCATCATACCCGCTATAAAGGCGCCCAGACCCATCGATAAACCTGCCGCTTGCATGGCAAGTGCTGCACCAAGGACGAGGGCCAGACCGGCAGCGACGAACAGCTCATGAATCCCGGTCGCCGCAATGGACCGCAATACCGGTCGCAAGGCGAAGCGCGCGGCCACGAAACCGCCAAGTGTCAGGACCACAACCCACCATTCGGGGTTCGCACCATTGTCCGAGGGCGCGAAAAAGTTGAGGAGCAAGAGCGCTGGTATTACCGCTATATCTTGGAGCAGCAAAACGCCAAAAGCAGCCCTCCCATGGGGGTGGTTGAGCGTGCGCTGCTCACCTAGCAGCTGGAGCACAAAAGCTGTGCTGGATAACGCCAGCGCGAAGCCGACCAATAGAGCGGCTTGCCATGTGAGCCCGAGCGCCACATACCCGAACGCGCCTATCGCAACGGTTGTAGCGAAGACCTGCGCGGAGCCGAGCCCAAACACAGCGCGACGCATGACCCAAAGACGTCGCGGCCGAAGCTCGAGCCCAATGATGAATAAGAGCAGCACCACTCCGATTTCGGCGAAATGCAGGATTTCTACAGCTTCACCAATAAGACCGAAGCCGCTCGGGCCAACCAGAACGCCAGCTGCGAGATAGCCCAGCACCGACGAGAGTCCCAGGCGTTTGCATAGAGGCACCACGATAAGCGCCGCGGTAAGAAAGATGAGGGTTTCAGCAAGAAAGCTCACGGCGGTTACTTCGGTAACGGAATAAACTCGGCGTCACCAGGCACCGACTCGAATTCACCGTTCTGCCAAGCGCGTTTAGCGACTTCGATGCGCTCACGCGACGTGTGCACGAAATTCCACCAAAGGTGGCGTGCGCCCATCGGCTCGCCGCCAGCGACGATGAGGCGGCTAGTGGTGTTGGCCTCCAGCGTGACACTGCCAGCGTTCAAAATGGCCATAGTCCCGGCACCGACCCGCTCATCGCCGACCGTGACTTCGCCTTCGACAACATAAATCGCTCTCTCGGGCACGGACTGGGGCACATTGACGGTCGCGTTCGCGGCCATAATCTGATCTAGGTAGAGCGTCGTCGGGTGGACCTGCACAGGTGAACGCTGGTCATAGGCATCGCCAATGACGACCGTCGTCATCACCCCGTCGCGCTCGATGACCGGCAACGAGTTTGCCGGATAGTGGACGAACGCCGGCTCGATCTCCTGCAGATCTTCGGGCAGAGCCATCCAGGTTTGGATTCCGTGCAGGCGCTGGCCGGACCGCTCTAGCTCGGCTGCTGTCCGTTCGGAGTGCACAATTCCGCGGCCAGCGGTCATCAGATTGACCGCGCCTGGCTCTATCGATTGCTCGAATCCTAAGCTGTCGCGATGCAGGATCTGGCCTTCGAAAAGATAGGTCACAGTGGCGAGACCAATGTGCGGGTGCGGACGAACGTTGATTCCCTGTCCTGGCGGGAATTCTGCTGGACCCATTTCGTCGAAGAAAACAAACGGTCCAACGGTACGTTGTTCGGCGGCGGGTAATACGCGTCGTACGCTGAACCCACCGAGATCCTTCTCATGAGGAGTAATCAGCAACGAGGCAGCGCCGTCGGCCGCACGGCAGACCGGATCAATGGCGTCCGATTGGCTCATAGCTGCATTTCCTCGAAGTTATTTTCAAAAACGATCTCGTTCAGGGTTTTACGCGAAGACGGCGCCTCGCGTTGCCGCAACTCCTTTGGTAAACCTTCAAGCTGGCCTGGAAATCCGATGGCGACAAGAGCAGGTATATCATAAACCTCCGGGACACTGAGGGTATTTCGCACCAGGCTTTGATCGAACCCCTGCATCGCGTGCGTGATTAAACCGAGTTTTGCCGCTTGGAGGGCTAAGCTCATCCAAGCCGCACCCGCATCAAAACTGTGCGTCGGCGCGGGTTTGTCGTTGCGCTCATATTCCGATCGCGAGATGACCGCGATGAGCGCACTCCCGTGCTGTGCCCATGCACGATTGGCATCCACGAGGCAAGCGAGCCAATCCGGCCAAGCAAGCGAGTCTCGATGAACGTATGCAAACCGCCATGGTTGCGCGTTAAAACATGAGGGTGCCCATCGAGCCGCCTCCAACACTGTGTTCAGCTCTTCCGGCCTCAACGGTGTCGGTTCGAACGCTCGAGGTGACCAACGCGCGAGGAACTCCGCATCGACTGAAACGCCCGGTGTTGGCTCCCGATTCAAGATCGTATCCGTCACGAGTGCGGTCCCATGTCGAAGATCAGAATGTGGGCGTTCTCTGAAGTCGCGAGCGCCACCGTTCTATCGGCGTCGCTTTTGGAGAGTCCGATGCCGTCGCCGGATTCAAGCACTTCGTCATTCACTGTTGCCTTCCCGCCGACAAGTTGAATCCAAGCGGAGCGCCCGCGGCTGACGTCATGGGTTAGCGTGGCATCGCTTAATGCGACGGCATAAACATCGACGTCTTGGTGGATTCCGAGCGATTTGTCGCGTCCATCTTTACTCACGAGCAATCCGAGCCGGTTGCGGGATCTCTCTGGATCGAACCGACGCTGCTCGTAACTTGGCTCGACGTCAGTTTCCTCGGGCTCAAACCAAATCTGTAGGAACCTCACCGGATCAGTTTTTGATGGGTTGAACTCGCTGTGTTTGATGCCGGTGCCGGCGCTCATGCGCTGGACCTCGCCAGGAACGATCACCGAACCGTTACCGAGGCTATCGCGGTGCTCAAGCTCGCCTTCCAAAACATAGGTGATGATTTCCATATCGCGATGGCCATGGGTTCCGAATCCTTGACCCGGCTCTACACGGTCTTCATTTATCACGCGCAGCTGCGAAAACCCCATGTGCTCTGGGTCGTAGTAGTTGCCAAAAGAAAAGGTGTGTCGGGTGTCGAGCCAGCCATGGTTTGCATGGCCACGCTCTGTGTCGCGTCGTACGTAAGCAGTGCTTTGCATCTGTTTTCTCCGAGCTTCGTAGTGCCTAATCCAGAGTGATTGACTCTGATTGAGAAATCAATAGGATTAAAAGATCAAACTTAATTAATTAAAAGTTATTAATCATGGATATCTTACGAGCGATGCGTGTGTTCGTGGCCGTCGTCGACTATGGCGGTTTTTCAGCTGCAGCTCGTCACCTAGGTGTTTCCGGACCGGCGGTGACAAAACAAATTAAACAGCTCGAGAGCCATATTGGCACCCAGCTGTTGCAACGCAGCACTCGCCGTGTAAGTGCGACCGATGCTGGGCGTCGCTTCCGCGACGCTTGCACGATGGCAATCGAGGGGGTTGATCGCGCAATCGGCACCGCGGGGGGGCAATCCGCCGAACCTTTTGGTCAACTGCGGGTGAATGCCCCGATGACGTTCGGTACAAAACATCTGTCGCCCATGGTGCTCGCGTTTAAACGCCGTTACCCCAAAGTAAGGGTCGAACTGGCGCTCAATGATCGTGTTGTCGATCCGCTCGAAGAGGGGTTTGATGTGTCGCTGCGGATCGGTCGAGAGCAAGAGTCGACGAGCCTGGTTTCGAGGACTATTGCCCCCGCTCATCTAGCCTTGGCTGCAGCGCCAGCGTATCTCGATCGCGCTGCTTTACTGGAATCACCTGCCGACTTACGTCATCACGATTGTCTCCACTATGGTTATCAACAAACTGGGCAACGTTGGCGTTTTGGCGAAGGCAGAGATGCGTCAAGCGTTGCCATTGGCTGTGTGTTTTGGTCCAACAACGGCGACGTTCTGCGAGAGGCGGCGCTTGCTGGCGCGGGGATCGTCATGTTGCCAACCTTCATCATCGGTGGCGATTTTCAGGATGGCGGTCTAGTGCGACTGTTACCAAATCACCCCATCTCGAGCCTCTCGATCCAAGCGCTGTACTCACGAAGCTCTTATGTAAGTGCGACGGTTACCGCTTTCGTCGAATTCCTCGCAGATAACATCGGACCGCGTCCGCAGTGGGATTTATTGACTTAGACCTGTCGAGACCAGTCCAA
>JBCCHL010000007.1:0-54590 GCA_039028775.1 Pseudomonadota bacterium
TAAGTTAGCCCCTAAATGAGGCCAATTGATGTCTTTATTAAATTTCATATGTCATCAATAAGTGACATATGTGATACTAGACTTGATTTTGTAAAAGATCAATAAAAATCGGTGATATTTTATTTACGTCTAGAATCGTTGACGTAATATGCGCTTCATCGGACTAACACGTGTCAGTTTTGTTGCCATTCAGGTCGGGATGGGCGAAACGGGCATTTAGGAACAAGAAATGGCCAAACTATTCGATTCCCCGCAGATGCGGGAAACCCTACGGCGCTATCTGCGCGGACGGATGGCGTACAAAGGCTACGAGTACAAGGATTTGTCCCAGGCGCTGGACGCGCTAGGGGTACAGCAAAGCGAGAGTAACCTACGCTCCAAGATCAACAATGGGTCTTTGGGTGCGCAACTCTACATCTATATCCTGCTCGCCTTGGACGTCAAACAACTCGATCTGCAGCACTTGCAGGAGATTCTCGCTGACGTCGAGGAAAACCAGCCGCAGGCACCGGTCGAGGACTGACGGTTGCTCAGCGTTCCGGCAGGAAGAACCGGGCCAGCAGCGCAGCCAGTGCCGCGCCGATCAACTGGGCGGCGATAAATCCGGGCATGTCCGCTGGGTAGATCCCGGCGAAGGTATCCGTGAGGGTGCGAGCGATGGTGACCGCCGGATTGGCAAACGAGGTCGATGCGGTAAACCAGTAGCCTGCGGTGATGTACAGTCCCACCGCAGCCGCTACTGCCTGGGGTGTGTGGCGAGCGACCAACAGAATGGTACTCAGCAGGCCAAAGGTGGCCACCCCCTCCGCGAGCCACTGACCAACACCGGTGCGGACCGTGCCCGAGGTCTGCCAGATCGGCAGGTCGAACATCGCGTGTGCCAGCAGGACGCCGGCGACGGCGGCGACCATTTGGGCGCAGATGTAGGCGATGCTGTGAGCCCAGGTTAATTCTCCACGCAGACACATGACCAGGGTGACGGCCGGGTTGAAGTGTGCGCCGCTCAAGGGTGCAAACATGGTGATCAACACATAGAGGATCGCCCCGGTGGCGACACTGTTGGCGAGCAACGCGATCCCTGCATCGTCCGATAGCCGCGTGCCCATGATCCCTGAGCCGACCACGGTGGCGAGCAGGAACATCGTTCCCAGCGCCTCGGCACACACCCGCAGTCTGAGGGACGGGGAAGACGCTGCGAATGGAGGAGTGTTGTTTTCGTTCATCTGTTGCTGTTGCCGTAGCTTTCGCGCAGGGCCGCGGTGCTGCTTCAGGTTGTCATCTCGAGGTAGCGCTGCACGGCCTGCCACTCATAGCCTGCGTGGAGGCTACCGGCTGCGGCCATGGATTCTATGGTCGTCGCATCGTACCAGCCGAGGTCGAGTAACTCGGTGTCGTCGTAGCTGGTGACTTTGTAGTCAATATCCGCGCCGAACACGGCGTGCTGCGCACCTTTGTAGCGGAAGCTGCCCAGATCCAGATAGTCGTCGTGATAGAGATCGAGTTCTTCTTCCAACTCTCGACGAACCGTATCGCGCGGATCCTCACCCCGCTCGATGCGCCCGCCGGGTAGGCCCCAGCGGCGTTCCTTGCGGGCCCAGAAGCTCGAATGGACTGCGAGCATGAACTGGTTGTCGTAACGGATCACACAGCGCGCGGTCTTGAACGGGCTGCTGCGACTAAACCTCACCAACAGTGCATCTCCGGCCGGGTCTGATGGTGCAGGGTGGCCTGTTCGAAGGTATGTGCCAGTTGCAACAGTGCCAGGTCACCCCGCGGCTTGCCGACCCACTGTGCACCCACGGGCAGACCATCCGGCGTAAATCCAGCCGGTACGGATATGGCCGGCAGGCCGGTAACGGTGATGGCGCAGCAGACCTCCATCCAGTCGATATACGTTGGCATTTCCACGCCATTGATCGAGCGCACCCAGTCGGTGCTGGTATCGAACGGCGGAACTTGGGCCGCTGGCAGGAGCATGGCGTCGTAGTCTTCGAAGAAGGAGGCGGTATCCGCGTAGATGCGGGCACGCTGCAACTCGGTGTCCAGAATCTCCTGGCTGGTCAAGGCTTTGCCTTTCTCGATGTTCCAGATCGCGGTGTCTTTGGCGTGCTCACGCCAGCCCGGCGCGCTGCGATCGAGGCCATCTCCCAGAGTGGCCAGACCGGCGGCACGTTGTACCTGAAAAACGTGCATAGCACCGCGCAGGTCCGGTTGCGCGTCGTCCACCTGCGCACCGAGATCGGTGCAGACCTGGGCCGTGCGTTCCATCACCGTCAGGACGGCTGGGTCTACCTGCAGGCCATGTAAGGTCGGGCAGAACGCGATGCGCTTACCCTTCAGATCCGCGTCGGGGGTGAGGGCGTCGAGAAAGTGTGTGCCCGGTTCTGGTAAGGTCAGCGGATCGTTGCGATCCGGGCCCGCCTGCACGGAAAACAGCAAGGTTGTATCGGCGACGGTGCGCGCCATCGGGCCGGTGATGCCGAGGCGTGCATACCAGCCGAAACCCCGATTGTTGGGTACGCGGCCGATGGAGGGGCGCAGGCCCACCACGTTGCAGAAGCTCGCGGGGTTGCGCAGCGAGCCTCCCATGTCGCTGCCATCGGCGAGGGGCAGCATGCCGGTGGCCAGGGCCACAGCGGCCCCGCCACTGCTGCCGCCGGGGGTCTTACTTGTGTCGTAGGGATTCAGGGTGGCGCCAAACAAGTTGTTGAACGTATGGCTGCCGAGCCCGAATTCCGGCATGTTGGTGCGCCCGATGAACAGCGCGCCGGCCGCGCGGATGCGCGCCGCCTGTCCATCATCCTGTGCCGCGATGTTGTTCGCCCACGGGACGAATCCCCAGGTGGTCGGGAAGCCGGCGACGTCCACCGCATCCTTGGTCGCAAACGGCAGGCCATGCAGCGGCCCGCGTTGGACGATCGGCACCCGATCCGCCGCAGCGGCCATGGCAAGGGCTTCGTCCTGCTCGATAAGATTGACGATGGCGTTGAGCTGCGGGTTGAGCGCCTCGATGCGCCGATAGACCTCCTGCATCACGTCTACGCAGCTGACGTCACCGCGCTGCAGGTCGCGGCAGAGTGCTGTTGCTGATTCCCATTGCATGCGCTTCCTCCTCAGCTGCGTGCGGTTGCTGGTCAGTCGTCCGCCCGTTCCAGGGCCCAGACCGGATGTTGCAGCGGCTTGCGCAGAAACAGGCCGCCGCCCACCGCAACGAAGTGTTTCTCTAGACGGCTCTTGTACCAATCCACCGGCCGCACCGCCTGCTGCATGTCGGTGCGCTCGGTATCGCAGATCTCCAGGTCCTCTTCGGTTAACACGCTCAAATACAAGGCGCTGCGGGTCAGGCGAGCCAGATTCTTGATCGCGCGGGTGGCCTCCCGGGCGGAGAGGTAGCCGAGCACATCGTGGCAGACCACCAGATCATACGGCTCGTCCTTATAGTCCACCACCGAGCCCTGGCGCCAACCCCTGGCTTGGCACAGATACGCTGAGAATTCCACACCCTGAGCGCGGGCGCGGGGAAAGGCGGCCTGCAGCTGCGCCAACATGACGCCCAACCCGCAGCCGACATCCAGAATGGAATCCACCTCGATGCTCAGATAACGCAGGTAGGCCGCCACGAAATCGGCCTGGATGCGTTGCTCGCCGCTGGAGACGGCGCTGCTGGCCTGGTCGGCATAGAAGCGCTGGTAGTACGCAGCATCAAAATTCAGTTCGGGCATAACATGATCAGGTGTCTTTTATAAGGGTGTCATTGTGCGCCCAGACCGCCTAGTCTAACAGGCTGAGCAGAAAACTAGCCTTTAACCCTGACTTTTTGCTCAACCATGCGCAGCCCGGGGTGCGCACATTACAAATATGAGAGGCGATCTGGGATGGGGGATTACAACGGTCACATCGATCGTGGGGTGTTCGTTGCGAGCGTGGTAGTGGTTCTGGGCCTGGTCGCACCGCTCGCTCTATTCCCGGATCAGGGGCGTGAACTGCTCGGCGCGGGATTCGACTTTCTGACCCACAACTTCGGCGTGGTCTACATCATCGCCGGGATATTTGCGCTCGGCTTTCTCGTTTATCTGGGCGCATCCCGGCACGGCGAGATCCGCTTCAGCCGGGCCGGCGACGAACCGCGTTTCGGTAAAGCCAGCTGGGCGGCGATGCTGTTTTGCGGTGGCATCGGCAGCAGCGTGCTGTATTGGGGCACCGTCGAGTGGATGCACTATTTCAACAATCCGCCATTCGGCTTGGCATCGCAGTCGGACGCTGCGCTGGTCTGGGCGGTGAGTTATCCGATTTTTCACTGGGGTCTAATCGGTTGGGCGTTCTACTGCCTGCCTGGCATCGCCATGGGATATATGTTTTACGTGGTGGGCGTGCCCAGCCTGCGTCTGTCCAGTGCGTGTGAGAGTGTGATCCCGCAGAGCTGGCATAAGCTCACCAATCCGCTCATCGATATTATTTTTGTCATCGGCCTGGTCGGGGCCTGCAGCACCGGCATCGGATTGGGTGTGCCGCTGATCTCGGCCCTCACGGCGGAGTTGCTGGGTCTGGACGCCGAGGCGCTCGGCTTTGGCTTGGACTTTACCGTGATCGTGGTCATCACGGCGTTGTTTTCCCTGTCCGCCTGGCTGGGTCTCGAGAAAGGTATCAAGCGCCTCAGTAACTTCAATGCGCTGCTGGCGGTGGTGCTGCTGGCGTTCGTGTTCCTTGTGGGGCCCACGCTGTTCATTCTGGAATTGGGGCTGCAGACCATAGGCCACCTGATCGAGAATTTTATCCAGATGAGCTTCTGGACCGACCCACAGCGCAGCGCCAACTTTGTCGAATCCTGGACCATATTCTATTGGGCTTGGTGGTTGGCGCTCGGCCCGTTCATGGGTTTGTTTATCGCAAAAATATCGCGCGGGCGGACCATTCGCGAGATCGTGTTCGGTTGCCTCGGCTGGGGGACGTTGGGGTGCGCCGTGTTTTTTGTCGTGCTTGGCAACTATGCCGTGAACCTGCAGGTGAGCGACGGCCTGGATGTGCTCGCCATGCTCGATGTTTCCGGCGCGCCGCAAACGATCGTCGCGATCTTGAAAACGATGCCCATGGCACCGCTGGTGCTGCTCATATTCCTGGTGTTGTGTGTCGTGTTCGTGGCCACCAGCTACGACTCGGCATCCTATACCCTGGCGACGGCGGTCACCACGGAGCTGCCGGAAGAGGTGGACCCCACCCGCAGCATGCGCATCTTCTGGGCGATCCTGCTCGGCATCCTGCCCATCACGCTGGTTTATATGGGCGGCTTGCGACCGTTGCAGTCCGCTGTGACCCTGGCATCGGTACCGCTGTTGGTGGTCATGTTCCTCATGTCGTACGCTCTGTGGCGCGCGCTGCAGCAGGGTGGGGTGGTACAGCGGGTCACCAGCCGCAAAACCCAGATGGAAAATATATCGCCCGAAACTGTCCGTTCCTGAACGTCTGCAACGTCGTTAGAGTATGACGGGTCTGATGACTGGCCCCGCTCTACTTAAACACGCGACAGACACAAGGAGTCGACATGCAATATCTGCTGCTGATCTACGAAGCGGAAGCGATCTGGGAAAGTAAATCTGAGGAAGAAAAGCAGGTTGTCCTGGCCGGACACGGCGCGCTGCACGACCGTCTCAGTGCGGACGGCATCACTTTTTCCGGCGAACCGCTGATGCCTACTACCACCGCGCTGAGCGTGCGCAAACGCGATGGTAGGGTGCAGGTGACGGACGGCCCGTTCGCCGAGACCAAGGAAGCCCTGGCCGGATTCTATCTGGTCGACGTCCCTGATATCGAGGCGGCGCTGACCTACGCGGCGCTCATCCCGCACAGCGAGACCGGCACCATCGAGGTGCGGCCGCTGGATGACCACAGCGATCTGCTTTAAGCGTCGCCACCATGAGCGCCAACCTCGATCTCATCCTGCGCGCTGCGCACCCCCAGGTGGTGGCCACTCTCAGCCGCGTCCTCGGGGACGTAGAGCGAGCGATGGATGCGACCCAGGAGGCGATGTTGCGCGCTGTGCAGAAGTGGCCCCAGCAGGGCACTCCTGAGCAGCCGGTGGCTTGGCTTGTCACAGTTGGTCGCAATCACGCGATCGATCAGTTGCGACGGGACCAACGCTCGGTCGCGTTGCCGGCAGATGATCCGGCGGGCGATCGTCTGCACCACGCAGGCGCGGATCTGCTGGATGCGCGTGACGTCCACGAAGCGGATGACGAAGACATGCTGAAGCTGCTCTTGACCTGCGTGCGTCCGCAACTCGGTAGCGGCGCGCAACTGGCGCTGATGCTCAAGGTGGTGGTGGGTTTGTCCGTGGAAGAGATTGCTCAGGCGCTGCTCGCCACCCCCTTGAGCATAGAAAAGCGCATCACCCGGGCCAAGCGGGCGATCGCCGACGATGGCTATGAAACCGCTCTCGAGGATGGCGATCTCAGCGTCGGTTGCGACGCGATCCTCAAGAGCATCTACCTGATGTTCAATACAGGTTATGGCCGCATCGAAGAATCGCGGGTCGAGGACAGCGCGTTGGTGGCGAACGCTCTGCGCCTGGCGCGGATTACGGGGCGCATGTTGCGCAGGGACAGCCGCCCGCGTTCTTTGCTCGCCCTGATGCTGCTGAGCGCGGCGCGTATGCCAGCTCGGTTGGACGCAGAAGGCGCCTATGTGCCGTTACACGAGCAGGATCGCTCGCGTTGGAACAAGGCGCTCATCCAGGAAGGCACGGCGTTACTACACGCGGTGTTTGCGCTGCGCCACCCGCCCTACGGTTATCAGATCCAGGCGGCAATCTCCGCCCTGCACTGCCGCGCGGACCATGCGCAGGATACCGACTGGGTGCAGATCGTCGGGTTGTATGATGCGCTGGAGAAGCATGACCCATCGCCGGTGGTGGCGGTCAACCGGGCGGTAGCCCAAGCGTTTGCCGGTGCCACGGATGAAGCCCTGGCAGCGCTGGAGGCGGCAGCCGCGGAAAAGTCTCTGGCGGAATACCAACCGCTGTACGCTGCGCTGGGCTTTGTGCAAGCCCGACGCGGCGATCTCGCGGCTGCGCGCCTTCACTACGAGCGGGCGGCGGCGCTGACCCACAACGAGGCCCATCACCGCTACCTGTCCCGCCAACTCTCCGTGCTCCCCTGAAACCTCCCATTTCGCGTCGTCCTTTGACGTTTGATACAGTGCGGGGTCGGGAGCGCGCTTATGAATATAGATACCTTCTTTACCGACCACTGGCGTGAGATTGAGGACGAGCGCGTCGCGCGCTACGAGGAGATGTTCGTGTGGCACGATGCCCAAGCTGAGCTGCTGCAACCGGCAGCTCTGGCGAGCGGCCAGCGGGTGCTCGATCTGGGTTGTGGTCCTGGCTTCTTCGCCGGTGGGCTGGCGGGACTGGTGGCGCCCGATGGCCGCGTGGACGGGGTCGACATCAACGCGCGTTTTGTCGCGGACGCAAGCTCGCGCCATGCCGACAATCCACGGGTGGCGTTTCATCACTTGCAAGATCATCGGCTGCCGTTTGCCGACGCCACCTTCGACCGGGTGATCTGCAAGAACGTGCTCGAGTATGTTCCGGATCTGACAGCCACGCTCGGTGAGGTGGTGCGGGTGTTGATACCCGGCGGGCGTGTGCAGGTCATCGACAGCGATTGGGGGTTTGTTATCGTCCAGCCCTGGGAGAAAGCCCAGGTGGATAGATTTTTTGCCGCCGCCGCACCCGCGTTCAACGAACCGTTTATCGGGCGCAAGGCGCCCGGGCTGCTGCACGCGGCGGGACTCACCGCGGTCAAAGTGCGCCTCTCACCCTTCGTGGACCAGGCTGGGCGTGGCCTGCACGTGTTGAAAAACATGGCGAGCTATATCACTACGTTCGACACGCTGCCCGCGGATGAGGTGCAGGCGCTGCTCGATGCCGCAGCGGATGCGCTGGCGCGGGAGCGGTTCCTGTTCTGCCTGCCGCAGTTTCTGATCACCGCAGACAAACTATGAAGGAATAGATCATGGCCGAACCCAAAGCGGTACTCGACAGCAACGCCCCGGTCGCCCGCGCCCTCGTGGATGCGTTGGGCTTAGACGGTGTGCTGTTCGACGAGGATGTCACCAGCCGCGGGGCGGGCATCTGGCGCAGCGACAACATCCAGGCGCGAATCCTGGTGCGTCCCCGCAGCACGGCAGAGGTGGCGACGGCGATGCGGGTCTGCCATAAACATCGGCAGCCGGTGATCGCCCACGGCGGACTGACCGGTCTGGTGGAGAGCGCGTTGACGAGTGCGGGCGACGTCATCATCTCGTTGGAACGCATGCAGGCGATCGAGGCGGTCAATCCCCTGGAGCGGACGATGATCGTACAGGCCGGTGCGATCCTGCAAACCGTGCAGGAAACCGCAGCGGAACATGGACTCATGTATCCGCTGGATCTCGGTGGCCGTGGCTCTTGCACCATCGGGGGTAACATATCGACCAACGCAGGCGGCAATCGTGTGATCCGCTATGGCATGACCCGCGACATGATCCTCGGTCTGGAAGCCGTGCTGGCGGATGGCACCGTGGTATCATCGATGAACCAGATGATCAAGAACAACGCCGGCTACGATCTGAAGCAACTCTTCATCGGCACGGAAGGCACGCTCGGCATAGTCACCCGCGCCGTGCTGCGCTGCCGCGAGGAAGTACTCAGCCAGCCGACCATGCTGGCGGGGGTGGCGAGCTTCGAGCAGCTACTCGCATTTCTCAAACATGTGGACCGTGGTTTCGCTGGCAACCTCTCGGCGTTTGAGGTGATGTGGAACAACTACTACCGCCTGGTCACCACCGAGCCCGCGACCAACACCGCTCCGATGGCGAGCGAGTATCCCTACTATGTGCTTGTGGAAGCGATGGGTTGCTCCGAGGACACGGTCACCCAGGTGCTGACCGCGGCGCTGGAAGAAGAACTCATCGCGGATGCGGTGATCGCCCAGTCCGAGGCCCAGCGCATGGAGTTGTGGGCGCTGCGCGACGACGTGGAACAGGCGTTCCGGGTGGGCCCGGTGTTCCTATTCGATGTCAGCCTGCGCCTGCCTTTCATGCAGGAATACGTCGAACAGGTCGACGAACGCTTGTCTCAGGAATTTGGCGAGTTTCACAACTTTGCTCTGGGCCATGTGGGCGATGGCAATCTGCACTTCGCGATCAGCGTGGGTGACGACTCGATCGCCGCGCGCAAACGTGTGGAGAGCTGTGTATACGAACCATTGGCGCCGTTCGACGGCTCGGTATCCGCTGAGCATGGAGTCGGTCTGGAGAAGAAACCGTATCTGGGCATTGCGCGCAATGTCGCCGAGATAGAATTGATGCGCACGCTCAAACGCGCGCTCGACCCGCACGGTATCCTGAACCCGGGCAAGATCTTCGATTCATGACCACACCTCTGCACTACCGACCCCTGAGCGATGTCGTCCGCGACATCAAGAGTGGCGCGCTGACCAGTAGCGCGGTGACCGCACACATGCTGGCGCGTATTGCCGCCGAGGAACCGGCGCTGCGCAGCTATGCCCTGGTGATGGCCGAGCAGGCCCAGGAGCGGGCGGCGCAGTTGGATGAGGCGCTGACACAAGGCAATCCTGCGGGGCCCCTGCATGGCGTGCCGATTGCGGTCAAAGACCTGGTCTTCACAGCCGGCCTGCCAACCGCCAGCGGTACCGTGGTCATGCGCGATTTTGTGCCGAACTACAACGCGACCGTGTATGACAAACTGTTGAACGCCGGTGCGGTGATCATCGGTAAAACCCAGCTCACCGAGGGAGCGTTCGGCGAGCATCATCCGGACATCGACCCACCGGTAAACCCGTACGGGGCAGAGCTGTGGACTGGGGTCTCCTCTTCGGGCTCAGGCGCTGCGGTTGCGGCAGGGCTGGCTTATGGCGCGCTGGGCAGCGACACCGGCGGTAGCATCCGTTTCCCCAGCGCCTGCTGTGGGCTTGTGGGCATCAAACCGACCTACGGGCGGGTCAGCCGCTATGGAGTATTCCCCCTCGCCGAGAGTCTCGATCATATCGGCCCGATGACCCGCACGGTAGAGGATGCGGCGCGGCTGTTGGGTGTACTTGCGGGACAGGATGCCAACGATCCCACCACGCTCACCGATGCGGTGCCCAACTATCTGGCCAGCCGCTTACCGGACACCTTGCGTATCGGGGTGGACTGGGCCTATGTGGAACGTGGCGTCGACGACGACGTGGTCGCCAACGTGCGCGAAGCCTGTCAGGCATTCGCCGACCTGGGAGCTGAGATTGTTCCGGTCAGCATGCCGGGACAGTACCGCATGCTCGCGGAACAGTGGGGACTGACCTGCGGGGTTGAGTGTGCTCAGGCGCACGCGGATTACTATCCACAGCAGAAGGGGCTGTACGGCCCGGTCTTGGCCAATCTGCTCGATCTGGGCCTGAGTGTGACAGAGCCGGACTATCAGGCCCTCGAGCAGTTGCGGCGTGCGTTTGCCGCCCAGTTGGAAGCTCTGCTGCAGGCCCAGGCGGATGTGTTGATCATGCCGTGTCTCACATCGGCGACGCCGACGGTGGCGGATGTGGCGACGCGCCGGGATGAAGAGGTACCCTTCATCAACTTTACCGCTCCCACCGACTACTCCGGGCATCCGAGCATCACTCTGCCGATGGGTCTGGACGGTCACGGCCGGCCGCGGGCTTTGCAGTTGATCGGCCGCTTGCTCGGCGAAGCAACTCTGGTGGCGGCCGGAGTAGCCTTCGAAAGCGCGGTGGGCAGGATGCCGCATCCCGCGTGAGCGCTTACGCCACGCGTAAGATGTCCGCAGCTTTCTCCGCGACCATGATGGTGGCGGCGTTCGTGTTGCCCGACACAACGTAGGGCATGACGCTGGCGTCCGCGACGCTCAATCCCTCAACCCCTTGGACCCGGAGCTTTTCATCGACCACCCGCCCAATCGCGCAGGTGCTGGTTGGGTGGTACACCGTATTGGCGTCCTCACGGATAAACTCCAGCAGACTCTCGTCGTTGTCGATGTCAACCTCGTCCCCGGGCAGCAGCCTGCCGGTCAGGAAGGGTTGCAGTGTTTCGGCTTTGAAGATGTCGATCAACATGCGCATCCCGGCGATCAGCGTCTGTCGGTCCAGTTCCGCGCTGAGGTAGTTCGCCTGTATCTCCGGAGCATCCGTGGCCGCCGCGGTGCGAATATGGATGGAGCCCCTAGACTCAGGGCGGTTCTGGTTGACCACCGCGGTCATCGCCGGTGATTCCATCGCGCGGATGCGTCCCTCGTTGTTGTACAGGGTGGCGCCGGAGGCAAAGTGAATCTGCACGTCCGGCGTGTCGAGCCCGTCGCGGGTATACCAGAACCCGCCGACCGGAGCGGACCCCGTGGTCAGGGGTCCGCGGCGGGCAAAAAACCACTTCAGCGCGGTGGGGATCAGCCTCCAGCCCTGGACCTCGCGATTGATCGATTGCTCCGCTTGGGTTTCATACACCACTTTGGAGAGGACATGGTCCTGCAGATGCTCACCCACATCCGGGGCGTTGTGAACCACCGGGATGCCCAGCGTGTGCAGACGCTCGCCGTCGCCGATGCCGGACAGTTCCAGCAGCTGCGGCGAGTTGATCGCGCCTCCGCAGAGGATGATGTGGGCGCCGGTAACCACCTGGGTTTGACCTTTGCGGCGGATCTTCACCCCACAAGCGCGTTTGCCTTCGAACAGAATCTGCTCGGCCTTGGCATGGGTGAGTACCGTGAGGTTGTTGCGATCACGGATGGGATCGAGATAGGCGGTTGCGGTGCTCCAGCGGCGGCCGTTGCGTTGGGTGAATTGGTAGTAGCCGCAACCGGCCTGGTTGGGACCGTTAAAATCCGGATTGGCCGGGATGCCGGTCTCCTGCATGGCGTCGAGAAAAACGTCGTGTATGGGTCGTTTGTCACGCACGTCCTGTACGTGCAGCGGTCCGTCATTGCCATGCAGTTCATCGTGATGGGTCTCTTGGGTCTCGGCTTTGACGAAGTAGGGTAATACATCATCCCAGGACCAGCCGATCGCTCCGGCCTGTGCCCAGTCGTTGAAGTCCTGGGCCACGCCGCGGATATAAACCATGCCGTTGATGC
Source organism: Pseudomonadota bacterium (assembly GCA_039028775.1). GTDB lineage: Bacteria > Pseudomonadota > Gammaproteobacteria > Pseudomonadales > Azotimanducaceae > UBA4421. The sequence goes on from JBCCHL010000007.1 coordinate 12,116, forward strand.
TGCTGGACCCACCCAGCACCTTGCCACGCGGCCAAAAAATTTCGCGATCGTTGAGTTCCGGTTCCGGTGCGGTGTGGTAGCCCCAGTCGACCTTGGGGTTGTTGAAGTTGCTCGCCCAGCCCGCGGGTATGTGCAGCATGGGTGACTTGTTGCCACCGCCGGCTTCTAACAGGCACACGGTTTTGTCGGCGGCGTCGGACAAACGATTGGCCAACACGCAACCCGCAGAACCAGCGCCGACGATGATGTAATCGTAGCTGCTCATTCAACCCCCAGGACTTATTGTTCTAGTTTTATTCTAGTGACGCTCTCTCACCAGTTAGCATGCCTGGGTTTGAGCGCGGGGGGAAGATTGACTTTGGCCAGGGCATTCGTTTGGTGGCCTTGCTAGCGACTTAAGGGCCATCTTAGGTTGTGATGCGGTGAACTGTAAAATTTTCAGGCGCTGCGTGTGCTCAGCAACATGACCTGAAAGGCCACGGGGAATACGCGTCATGGCACAAGAGTTGCTGAAAACGGGGTTTGGCCAGCGTCTCGGACGCCACGGCGCACTGCCTCTACGCAAACCCGCGGCGAATCTCTATTAAGCGCTGCACACCGGGGACGAGCCCTCGTCACCGCTCACCTCGATGCGGGTTGGCGCTTTCGCCCAGGCGATATGCGCAGGCGATCAGGATGACATGCAATTGGTCGCCAGCGACAGCTGGCGGTTCTGGTGGGATTGACGCTTATCGCTCTCGTTTGATGCCAGGGCTTTACCAGACTCCATCGCGAGCCTGCGCTCGGCTCAGCCGTTCAACGCAGGATACGGGTTTCCTGACCATCCAGCGAGGTGACATTTTTTTCTGCCCAATAGTCTTCGATCCCCTCCACACCGCGCTTCTCACTCCAGCGCGTGAGGACGTCGCGATCCTGCACATAGTCCATCAACGGTACGGCATAACCACAACTGGTCTGCACCAGATCGATGTGAACCCGAAAATACTGCCGTGCACCCAGCGGCGCATCGATCTGTTGGGTGCATTCTGCCCAGGCGGCATCCCGGGGATGGATGATCTCGGCGCTGCCGTAGACGCGTAGGATGCGCGGCGGTCCGGCAAAGGCGCACCACATGATCGTGAGGCGGTTGATGTCCAGCAGATGGGCGGCGGTTTCGTTGCCGCTGCCGGTGAGATTCAGCCATAACAAAGTCTTGTCATCCAGGACTTTGAGGCTTTGCTGGCCCTTGGGAGATAGATTAACGCGACCATCCCGCGCCGCGCTGGCAACAAAAAAGACAGGTTGCTCGCCGATCCAAGCCTGCAGCTCCTCGCTCAAAGTCGGATACTGATCTGCCATGGCGTGCTCCTGACAATGTGTGGCGATGCACAGATCATAGGACCTTTGCCGCGCAGAATGTAGGGCGATTGCTTAACTCGGGTAGACAATGTGATGCAACTGAACCGCATAGATTTGGCACTGGTGGCAACGCTTGCCATCTGCGTTGTGGCCATCCCGTCCATGGCCAACGCACACTCGCCTGGTGGCGTTGCGTGTGAAGCGCCACTGCGTCCGGCGGATGATCAGAACGATGTGATGTGGCAAGGCTTCCTCAACGGCGTGGATGCGTATCGTGATTGCGTGAACCGCCGCAAGGAATTCCACGAGGCCGCGGTGGCCGAACATCAGGCCAGCGCCCGCGCGGCGGTGGAAGGCTGGAATCAATTTGTGCGCACCTCGTTGAATGCGCCGGAGGATTTTCCCTGGCCGCAGAGCGCCCAACAGGCCGGCCAGCGCAGCCCACCGCGACCGGGCAGCAAGCCCGCCAACGTGAGCCGACACGAGGCGTTTGTGCCGCCGGCTACGCCATTGATCGAATAGCCCCACGAAAAAATAACCCTCCAGCTCGGGTCTTCGCGTTAACATCGCTGACAACACGAAGACTTGGAGGTCCGGATGGGGATGAGCAAATCATACGCAGGGTTGGCGACCCTTCTGCTGACACTCACGCCGGTCTGGGCACAGGACGTCGATTCTCGTATCGATGCTGTGACCGTCTATTCCCAAGGCGCGCTGATCACGCGACTCGCAGAGGTGAATCTCACCGCCGGCGACAATACAATCTCCCTGGTTGATCTGCCCCCGGGGATTGAGTCGGACAACATTCGCCTTGAGATCGTGGATGGCAGCGCCGAACTGGGTCAGATAAGGGTGGGTATAGCGGAGCGCAGCACCGCATTTAACGCTGAGATCGAGCGCTTGAACGATCAGATTCGCAGCACCGAGGCGCGCTTGCAGATGATCAACGATGGCAATGCTACCGCCCAGCTGCAACTCCAGTTTCTACAGGGTATCGCCCAGGGTTACGCCAAAGAATCCTGGTTTGAAGGTGCCCGCGGCAGCGCGGACATTAACAGTTGGCGACAGGCCTTGGACCTTCTCGCGGATGGCGCGGATGATGCGCGCAAGCGCATCCGTGATAACGCGGTCGACGCTGTAGCCGTCAACGCACAACTGGCGAAGCTGCGCCGCGAACTTGGCGTGATGAATGGCCAGCGTCGCGGTGCGACTGAGGTGGATGTCGCGCTGCGGGCCCCGCGTGCGGGTGCGGTGACAATGCAGGTGATGTACTTTGATGAAGATGCCTACTGGGGAACCGCTTACGAGGCGCGTTTGAACAGCGATACTGGAGACTTGACCTTGTTGCAGCGCGGGATGGTCGCCCAGGAAAGCGCGCAGTCCTGGGAAAATGTGCGCCTGACGCTCTCCACCGATGAGCCTGGCGGCGACCTCGAAGCCGAGGAATTGAGCAGCTGGTTCGTCAATCTGCGGCCGCGTGAGAAAACCCTGGAGCGCACGCGTAATACCCTGGCCTTCGCCCCTGTTGCCGATGCCAGCATCGAAGAGATTGTGGTCACCGGCACTAGGGTTGAGACAACTCCCTTCAACGTCACCTACCGGGTGCCCGGTCGGGTGACGGTCAGCAACGAAAGCGATGAGGGTACCCCATTCGATCTGCAGTCCCATCGTCTGGCGGCGCGGCTCGTGACCCGGGTGGTACCCGAGCACTCGGAGCATGCGTTTCTGCTCGCGCGGGTGGATTATGCCGCCGAGGCGCCGCTGCCCGCCGCAGATATGCTGGTGTTTCTGGACGGGGCCTACGTCGGTGAGACCTTGATGCCGGGCCTGCAGATGGGCGCAAGCGCCGATTTGCCGTTTGGCCAGGACCGCCGTATCGATGTTGAGATTCGAGATCTCGGCGGCGAAGACGGCGAAGACGGCATCATCTCCCGACGCCGCGTCGAGGTTACCCAGGAGCGCTTTGCGATCACCAATCGTCGCGCTGCGACCACCACCGTGGAAGTGCTGGCACGTTATCCTGTCTCGCAAAACGAGCGGGTGCGGGTGGAGGTTCTGTCCGGCGCGACCCAGCCGAGCGAAGAGGATTACGACGATCGCAAAGGTGTCGTGTTGTGGCGCAAAGACCTCGCGCCGAGTGCGCAGTGGCAGATCGACTACCGCTATGAGATCAGCTATCCCAAAGAGGAGGTACTGCTGAACCGCTAGCGGACAGTGGACATCAACCATGCGCCGGCCCAACGTTTATGTAGCGCCGGTGGGGAAGGACGCCGGTTCAGGAGCTGGCCGTGTGCGGCGTGAGCCAACTCCGCAGCAACAGCCACCAGACCACCCCGCAGAGCAGGATGATACCGGCGTAGCGCAGCGCATCGCCCAGCGGGTTGGACGCCAACACCGTTAGCTCCAAGGCGTGGGCTAGACAGAAGAGCGCAATATAGGCTGCAAAGTACAGGTTCAATCGTTGGCGCAGGATCTTCAGCAGCATCGCAGCACCCCAAGCCACCACCATAAACTCGATCGGCAATACGCCCAGCAGAAAGTAGCTGCCCGTCACATCAAACGGTGCATACGGCAGCCATAACGCGGTCATCAACACCTCGCTCAGCGCCACGCTGACCAGTGCGACGGTTACGATCAGCAAGCCATGCAGAGCTATCTTCATGCCTGGCTGAAGCGAAACTGACCCTGGTCGATCACAATCGTACCGTCCTGGTTTTCGGTCTTGAACAGTGCCGTATCGCCGTCCAGCCACATGCTGATGGTGAGGCTGTCGCCGGGCATCACCGGCTTGGAAAAGCGGCTGTGCATGGCCTTGAAACGGCTTGGGTCCGAGTCACACAAGGTGTGCAGCAGCGCGCGGCCGGTAAAGCCCCAGGTGCACAGGCCGTGCAGAATCGGCTTGTCAAAACCACCCATCGCCGCAAACCCTGGATCCGAGTGCAGTGGGTTTCGATCGCCGGACAGCCGATAGGTCAGCGCCTGATCTCCGCGGGTGTTGTACACGACCTTGTGATCCGCATCGCGGGTTGGGAATTCGAGCTTGTCCGTCGGACCGCGCTCGCCACCCCAGCCACCTTCGCCGCGGCAGAAGAGCTGCGAGGTGGTTTTTAGCAACGGTTTGCCGGTCTTAACATCGGTGGAGACCGACTCGAACGCCACCACCCCGGCCGAACCCTTGTCCCACATGGCGGTACACGTGCCCACACTTTCGATCTCGCCGCTGGCGGGGATTTCATCGAACAGCTCGATGCCTTGTTCGCCGTGCACCATCAACATGGGATTGAAGGAGCCGATCTTGTTGAATGGCGTGCCGCCCCCACCGATGATCACCGCGAAGGTCGGCAGGACCCGCTGCGGCACGTTGGCGGTGTTCTCTGTCGTGAACGCCAGTTCGTCTGTGCCCGCACCGACACCCACGGCGTAGAGGAGGGCATCTTTGCTGGTCCATGAGCGTTTGCTGGGTTCGCCGCTTTGGCCAACGGCGCTGGGATCGAGAGGCATGGCATATTCCGCATGTGAGTAAGGGTGCGACCTTAACCCAAGGGGGTGCGCATTGGAATCGAGGAGGGTGGAGGCGGTTGTTACCCCGTGATGGCGCTCGCTCAGCTCGAGAAGCGCAGGGCTTTGGGCGCCCAGTCGAAGGGTTGCTTGAACTTGGGATGGATCCATCCCAACGGCGCTTTGCTGGTGGACTCCGCCCAGACATAGGTCTTGCCGTTGTATTTCACATGTTCGCCAACTGGGGGAAGCTGAACGCCGACCAGCGCGTGGGCATGGGCATTGGACACGAATATCTGTGCATCGATACCGACCCGCTGCAACATCATCACGAGGAGCAGGGACTTGGAATCGCAGTCGCCCCAGCCCTCGGCCAGTACCAGGGGCGGTGGCAGCACCCCAAAGGCCTGGTCCTCCGGCACACGATATTCGATCTCCTGCACAAAGCGCAGCAGCCAGCGAGTGGTCTTGAGCGCATCCCAATCCTGGGCTGCCACGAAACCTGCCACCCGGGCGAGCAACGCTTCCAGCTCTTCCGCATTCTGCTGGGCGATCTCGTTGTAAGCACAGCGCCAATAATCGTTGCGACAACGCGTTATAGACATGGTCTCAGGGCGCCAGAAGCGCCCGCGATGAAAACCCCGATCTAAAGCGATGTGGTCAGCCTGCACGTCGCCTGCCGCGTTGTTGCCCAGCCGATATGTAAGACTGTAACGGCCGCGGTCCTTAGGCGGCGCCCAGGTATGGGTTTGGCTCAAGTACTTCGCCTCGCCGGGAGGGGTGGCGATCTCGCCGAGATCGGAGTCTTCGATCAGCACTTCTTCGCCGACCTCCCAGAGCAGCAGAACCGCGATTGCCAGCAGGCTCAAGAAGACTTTGGTTGCTATATCACCCCACATGGCAGCGGATCAGCTGATGTCTCGACCCAAGGGGGGCAACGGCATGCCACCGGTCAGCAGGGTGTCGAGGCCCTCGCGGGCGAGGAAGGCCATCACCACCACCGTCGTGGCCAGCACCAGCGCGCATGCCACGTTGCCGCGACGAATTTCTGCGATCTCGTCGATGTTAGGGGTCAGGCGCACTGACAAGGCGATGCCAGCGCTGATCACAAGTGCGCCCACCAGGAGGCTGACGCCGACCATACCTATCGCGTAGGCGAGCACCCAGGCCATGTCCAGCCAGTCACCCCCGCCATAACTCAGGAGGGCTAGAACTGTGAAACTATTCTGCAGGGCGAATTGGGTTAATAGCCCCATTGCCAGAATGGTGCCGGCGAACGAGATTCCCACGGCGACGTTGCCCTCCGTGAGCGCGGAGTCGAGGTCGGCAAACCCGGCCATGCGTTTGACCTGGCGTGCGCACACATAGGCGCCGCAGGCAGCGATCAACAGTGCAAATGCGAGCTTAGCGAGGCCCATCAATATCAGTCCAATATCCAAGGTGTGCACTCCGCGAGGTGTGATGACGAGCGCGATCTTACCCCATGCTCTTGTCAGCGTGCAGGTGCATAGGCCCGGTGACGTCGCTTTTATGTGGCCCTTGTTGCGGTTGTGGGCTCGGTATAGATTGCGGATACAGCAGACGAGGGGGAGAACTGTCATGGCGAATAACATGCGCGGCCAAGTTGCAGTGGTAGGCGTTGGCGAAACCGAATATTACAAGCGTGGCCAGGCGCCGGATGCGGAGTTCAAGCTTGCGCTCGACGCCATCCGCAGTGCCTGCGTCGACGCGGACATCGATCCGCAAGACGTGGATGGGTTTGCCTCCTACAGCAACGATCGCAGCGATCCTTCCCATCTCGCCGCAGCCTTGGGCTGCAAAGAACTGCGCTTCTCGAATATGCAGTGGGGTGGTGGCGGCGGTGGGGGTTCTGGTGCGATCGCCAACGCTGCGGCGGCGATCTACGCCGGCGTCGCCGACACCGTCGTGGTGTTCCGCGCGCTGGCCCAGGGACAGTTCGGACGTTTTGGCCAAGGCCCGCGCAGCAACAAGATCGCGGGTGACTTTGCCTATACCGTGCCCTACGGGCTCATGTCTCCGGCGCAGATGTTTGCAATGAAAGTGGTGCGCTTCATGCACGATCATGGGGTCGAGCAGGAAGCGCTGCGCGCGATCTCGCTGGCGTCATATCACCATGCGCAGAACAATCCGCGCGCGATCATGTACGGGCGACCGCTCGACGAAGAGACCTACGATAACTCCCGCTGGATTGTCGAGCCATTCCATCTCTATGACTGTTGCCAGGAGAACGATGGCGCCGCGGCGATGGTCCTGACCCGTGCTGAGCGGGCCAAAGACCACCCACAGACGCCGTGTTATGTGCTCAGCGCAGTATCCGGATCGCACCATCGGGCCGGCGCTTCGGTGCACAACACGCCTGACTACGCGAGTTCGGCGTTCAAGCCGCTCGTGCCGCGGCTGTACGATATGGCCGGGGTGGGTCCGAACGAGGTGGACGTGCTGCAGAGTTACGAGAACTTCACCGGCGGCGTGCTGATGAGCATCGTCGAGCACGGGTTCTGTGATCCCGAAGGGTGCAACGAGTTCTTTACCAAGGAACGCTTTCTGGCGCCGGGTGGTGATCTGCCGTTGAACACGAGCGGCGGCAACCTCGCCGAATGTTACATGCATGGTCTCGGACTCAATATCGAAGGTGTGCGGCAGATCCGCGGCCAATCGACCAGTCAGGTGGAAGGGGCGGATGTCTCGCTGGTGATCTCCGGGCCGATGGTGACGCCGGTAAGTTCCAGCATTTTCGGCGGCGCGGCAACGGTTTAGGGAGGCAGAGAGATGACCGATTACTATCTGGATATTGGGCTTGCCCAGCCGGCGGCCACACCCTTGGATGAACCCTATTGGTCGGGTTTGCGCGAGAATATCTGTCGCGTGCAGCGCTGTGCCAGCTGCGGTGGTTGGCAGTGGGGTCCCGAGTGGATCTGTCACCACTGTCTGAGCGATGATGTGGGGTTTGTTGAGGTAGAACCTCGCGGCGTGATCTACAGCTACGAGCGGGTCTGGCATCCTGTACACCCTGCGCTGAGTGACAATGGCCCGTACATTGTGGTGCTGGTCGAGTTGCCAGACGCAGGCAACGTGCGCATGGTGGGCAACCTCCTCGGCGATCCGCAGCAGACCGTGCAGATCGGCGCGGCGGTCGAAGGCGTATATGAGCATCACGACGACGTGGAGGTGCCATTCACCCTGCTGCAGTGGCGGGTGGTTTTAACGAGATCACAATAACGACGGAGAATATTGATGAGTACCGAGATACACGGCTACTGTGACGAGAAATTTGCGGCGGTGCGCGAGGCCTTCGAACGCAACTTTGCCGAGCAGGGCGACCAGGGCGCAAGCGTCGCGCTAAGCGTCGAAGGTGAGATCGTGATCGATCTGTGGGGCGGCTACAAAGATGCGGCCGGGACCCAGGCCTGGGAGGAGGACACCATCGTCAATGTCTATTCCACCACCAAAACCATGGCGGCGCTGTGTGCGCTGGTGTTGGCCGATCGTGGCGCGATCGACTTCTATACACCGGTTGCGCAGTACTGGCCGGAGTTTGCCCAGAACGGCAAACAAAAGGTCGAAGTTCGCCACTTCATGAGCCACTCCGCAGGCTTGTCCGGGATGGATGAGGCGATGGCAGGCGAGGCATTCTACGACTGGAACAAGGTGGTGGACGCGTTGGCGCGTCAGGCGCCCTGGTGGGAGCCCGGCACGGCCAGCGGTTACCACGCGCTTACCCAAGGCCATCTCATCGGTGAGGTGGTACGCCGGGTCACGGGCAAATCCCTGGGCACTTTTTTTGCCGAGGAAATTGCCGGGCCCCTCGGCGCAGACTTCCACATCGGCACCGGCGAGGCTCATTGGGATCGCATCGGCGAGCTGTTGCCGCCGGAAGAAGCACCCGGTCTCGACTCGGGCGCTCCCGCAGACAGTATCAGCGCACGCACCTTTCGCAACCCGGCCATCGACGCCAGCGCTTCTCGCACGGCGGGCTGGCGCAAGGCTGAGATACCGGCGGCCAACGGCCACGGCAATGCGCGCGCCGTGGTCCGGGCGCAGACGCCGATGGCCAACGGCGGCTCCGCTTTCGGGGTCGATCTGCTGAGCCCTGCGGGTGCTGCGGTCATCTTTGATGAGCAGACCAGTGGCGACGACCTGGTGCTCGGTGTGCCGCTGCGTTTCGGCATGGGCTATGGTCTGACCTCGGATACGCTGCCGATGGGCCCGAATGAACACATCGGCTATTGGGGTGGTTGGGGCGGCTCGACGATTGTGGTCGACCAGGATGCGCACGTGTGCATCAGCTACGTCATGAACAAGATGTTCGGGGGCTTATTGGGGGATACTCGAGGCTTCTCGCTGCTGCAGGCGACGTACGCCTCGCTTTGACCGCGGGGCGGCGCATAGCGCGTGGATCAACTGTGCCTGGCGAGATGGTTTTCCACCACCGCGCGCCAGGCTTCCGGGTTTTCGTACTGGGGGCTGTGGCCCGCGTCTGGGATGATCTGCAGGTCCGCATTGGGCAGGGTCTCCGCCATGTCGCGGGCTGCGGCTATGAACGGTTGATCATCGCGACCGACCATGACGGTAACCGGCTGCGCGATGGCGCGCAGGCCTGGTAGGATGGAGGGGTGGTCGTTCAGTAACTCGCCCAGGTCTGCAAACGCGTCGGCATCCATCGCCTCGAGCTTCGCGCGGATGCGTCGCCAGTGCTCCTTTTCGCCCAGATAGTCGATGCTGCGCTTCACGGCCGCGTTCTGAGGCTGGGCGATCATCCCAGCCAATAGACTCTCGCAGCCGTGTTGACGAACCTGTTCCACCAGGCGCGCGAACACCTGTGGTGGAAACAGATTGGGTGCGTAGGGGGCCGTGTCCATGAGGATGGCGGAGTGGAAGCGCCCGGGCTGCGCCAGCAGGGCGCGCATAACGACCATGCCGCCGAGGGAATGGCCGAGCACGTGGCAGCGGGGGATGTGCAGCTTATCCAGGAAGCTCAGCAGGTCGGCGCTCAAGGTATAGAAATCGTATGGCCCTCGGTTGGAGGAGTCGCCGTGGCCGCGCTGATCGCAGGCGATGACGCGATGGGTGTCGCTGAACCAGGGCATCTGATTCTGAAAGTCGAGTTTGCTGCCGGTGAAGCCGTGCACCAGCACAAAACACTCGCCCTCGCCGAGATCCTGATACGCGGTGCGCACATCCGCGTTGTGCACAAAATTGACCGTCAGCACGGCAGGCCCATCGATGGCGAGCGGTTCGGTAAGCCTAAAATTCGAGGATCGCCCGTCCCTGAATCTGCCCCGCCTCAAGTGCCGCGGTTGCGTCATTGATCTGCTCAAGACTGTAGCGCGCGGTGATCATCGCATCGAGGTTCAGGTCGCCGTTGTCCTGCCACTCCAGGAAGCGCGGAAAATCCCGATCCGGTGCACAGGAGCCGCCGATGCTGCCGATGAAGTGCTTTTCGTTGACCAGCATGTCGACCGCGTTCAACTCCACGGTGGTGGTGGGGACGCCGACCAGCACCGCGGTCCCGCCTACGTTGACGCCGAACTGGCCGCTGCGGCAGGCGGGTACTATCTGCTCCATGGTCTTCTTGATGCCGATGCAATCGAAGGCGAAGTCCGCGCCGGACACCGGTTGCCGGAACATGGTGCGTTCGCCCTCCCGGCGGGTCAGTTCGTGCACCGCCTCCACCGGGTCCACGTTGCTGGCGTTCACCAGGTGTGTAGCGCCGAAAGCCTGGGCGAAGGCGAGCTTTTCATCATCCAGATCGACGGCGATGATCGGATTGGCCCCGGCGACTTTAGCGCCTACCACCGCTGAGAGTCCGACCCCGCCCACGCCGAAGATCACCACGCTCTGGCCCGGTTGTACGTTGGCGGTATTGATGACCGCGCCGGCGCCGGTCATGACGGCGCAACCGATGATGGAGGTGACGTCTTTGCGGATGTTGGGATCCACCTTCACCACATACTGTTGATCGCAGATTGTGTGATCCGCCCAGGTGAAGACATTTTCCGACTGGGCCATCCCGTCGCTGACCTGCAGGGTCGCACGTACGGGAGCCTCGGCAGCGGCAGCGGCGTTGCGCGGTACCCAGGTCACCAGCACGATGTCGCCCTCGGCCACATGCTCGACGTCGCTGCCGATGGCGGCCACAACGCCGGTCGCCTCGTGTCCCAGAATAACCGGGCTGTTGCGCTCGCGATGCATCTGGTGCAGTTGCGAGTGGCAGATGCCCGAGGCAAATTCTTTGACGATCACCTGGGTGGCACCCGGGTCCGGCAGGTTGATGTCTTCGATGCGCAGAGTGGCGGTGTCCTGTGGCAGCACCGCAACGTTAGCTTGTATCCCCATGTTCTCCCCTTAGCTTGCCAGCGTGTTGCGCTAGTGTGGCGCGACTAGGTTTCCAGATCAATCACGTGTACGCTCGCGGCCATGAGTGACGAATATCGATTGGTCTTTCGCGGCGAAGTTGCCCAGGGCCAACACCCTGCGGTGGTGCGCAAGCGCATAGCGGCCGTGATGAAGGTCGATGATAAAAAGGCGGCTCTGCTGTTCTCCGGCAAGACGGTGATCATCCGCAAGGCGGCGGATGCCCAGACCGCTGCGCGCTATCAGGCAGCGTTCAAGAAGGCGGGTGCCCGCTTGCGCGTTTTACCCGTGGAGCAGGCGGCTGCTGACCGTCCCGAGACCGCCTCAGGACCCACACTCAGCGAGTCTGCGACCGGTCCTTCGGCCGGTGCGCCCGCCGCTGCTGACGAGGGTCGGCTCAAGGTCCTGCCGGTGGGAACGGATGTTCTCAAGCCGGACGAACGTGAGGTGATCGAGCCAGCGGATATCGACACCTCGCAACTCAAAGTGCAGGGGGCCGTGTTCGATGCCTCGGTCGAAGAAACCCAAGGCCCAACAGGTCCGGATGTGGGCCATCTCTCCTTGGCGGAATTAGGTGCCCTGCTGGGCACGCCGGCCGAAGAGATTGTCGTCGCTGAGATCGATGTTGAATTTGATCTCGCCGAGGTGGGTGCGATACTCGGCGAAACCGGCATTGAGGTCGAGGTGCCGGAGGTGCCAGAGGTCGATTTTGATCTGGCACCACCCGGTGTGACCCTGGTCACCAGCACCGCACCGCCAGCGCCGCCAGCGCCGGATACCAGCCACATCACATTAGAAGAACTGCCGGACGATGCGCCGGAAAACAACAATGAAACTTGAGGAGAGAGCCCCATGAAACTGTATGAATCACCATCCCCGAACGCGCGCCGTGTACATATCTTTATGGCCGAGAAAGGGTTTGACTGTGAGCGCGTCGCCGTGGATCTGCGCGCGGGGGAAAACATCAGCCCGGAGTATCTGGCGAAGAATCCGGGTGGCCGGGTACCGGTGCTGGAGCTGGATGACGGCACCTACCTGGCCGAATCGGTGGCGATCTGCCGTTACCTCGAAGGACTGCACCCTGATCCCAACCTGTTCGGCACCACCGCATTAGCGCAGGCGACCATCGAGATGTGGGCGCGCCGTGCCGAGCTGAACTTCATGAATAACGTCGCCGGCGCATTCCGCAACATCACCGGCTTCTTCAAAGATCGTGAGACCTGTGTGAAGGAGTGGGGCGAAGTGTGTGCCGAGGTGGCGCCGACGATGCTGAATATGTTCGATGACCAGCTAGCGAGCAACGAATACGTCGCGGGGGACCAGTTCTCTATCGCGGATATCACCCTGGGGGTGGCCATCGACTTTGCGCATATGGTCAAGGTGGTACCGATGCCGGAGTTGGCCAACATCGCCCGTTGGCATGAAATGGTCAGCGCCCGGCCGAGCTTCAGCGCGACCTAACGTTCGTCCTGAGCACACCCCGCGATCCCTGTCGGGGTGTGTTCGTCTGCTGATGCTTGTCAGCGCTCAGCCCAGCGCAAACTCCAACGACTGATAACCCGCCGCCTGCATGGCATTGCGGATCTCGGCCTGGTTGTCTTCGCACAGGGCCACCATCGAACCACCGCCGCCGCCGCCGGTGAGTTTGGCGCCGAGTGCGCCGTTGGCGCGGGCGATGTGGACCAGTTCTTCCAGCTCGGGTGTCGACAGCTGCAGGGCGTTCAGATAACCATGGCAGAGATTCATCAGCTCCCCCAACTCGTTGAGTTGACCGGCCTGCAGGGCGTCTCTGCCTGCCAGCGTCAGGGCACCGATCTGATCGAAGATGCTTTCATAGCGTTCCGGATAAGCCGTCCAGGACCGTCGCACCCGGGCGACGGTCTCTGCGGTCAGACTCTCCTTACCCGTCAGCCCCACCACAATATTGATCGGTTGACCGAGTTTCAGGTCGCTGAATTGCGGCGTTTCGTCGATTTTCTGATACAGCAGTCCCCGCCCGTAGGTGGCGACCGTGTTGTCGACGCCGGATGGGGTACCGTGGGCAGCCTTTTCACACTCGTAGGCCAGTTCGTTAATCCGTCCGTCGGACAGTTGCAGGTTAAAGGTATGGTCCAGCGCCCGCAGCACCGCCACCGCCAAGGCGCTGCTGCCGCCCAGGCCCATGGCCCGGGGGATATGCGGGAAGACCTCAATGGTCATATTGCGCTCAGCCAGATCGAGCTGCTTGAGGATGTCGGCGAGGATGCCGCCGATCCCCTGCGTATTGGCATGGACCTTCTGTTCCAGACCCCAGCGAGGGATCACGATGCTCACTCCCTCGCCGTCGTGGTTGACGCTCGCCTCCACCGCCAGCGGGATCGGCAAAGCGACGGCCGGGCGGCCGTAGACCACCGCGTGCTCGCCGAGCAGGATGACCTTGCCGCAGGCGGACTGGCGTTCGGCCATTTCGGGGCTGGCGGTCCTGCGAGCTAAATTCTTGGCGATCTCCTGGGCCTTCCACACCTTGATCTCGCCGGATTCGATCAGGCTTTCCACCACCTGATCGAAGTACTCTTCCGGCACCTTGGCGGTAGAGGCCACACTGCGGGCGTGCAGGTTCATGTGATTCTGCTGGATGCCGTTGGTTGACAAGGCGCGTAACGCAGCGAAGTTCTGTGCCAGGCCGATGGTGCCCATGATGCCCGCCAGCTCCTTGGCGTCGGGTGAGCCGAGCAGGCGGTGGTTGATGCGCACGCTAGGATTGGTCTCCAGTGAGCCGCCGACCGTACCAACTTTCATGGGGATCTCGATCTCGCCGACCAGATTCCCGTCTTCGCCTTTGTACCAGCGGGTCAGCGCGCGATAGCGTCCGTCGCGCGCGGCATAGGCATGCGCGGCGGCCTCGATCGCACGCCAGTCATTGCCGGTGGCCAGCGCCACCGCGTCGACGCCGTTCATGATGCCTTTGTTGTGGGTGGCCGCTCGGTAGGGATCGGCGATGGCCAGATCGTTGGCGAGGATGATACCGTCGCGCACCTGCTCACCCGTGTACCCCTTGCCTTCGAGATTGGCCGTGGGAATGGACACCTTGGCCCGCGCCAGCGCGCGGTCGGTCAGGTTGGAGAGGATGCGCAGGAACACCTGGCCTCCGGTGATCGATTCGACCAGGCCGGCCACACCTTCGCACATCGTATTGACCAGGTTGGCGCCCATGGCATCCCGGGTATCGACGAGCAGGTGTAGAACCACCATGTGTCGGCCGTCCTGTTCGGCCTTGTGTTTAAAAACCTCCACGCCAAGGGCACCCCCGCCGCGGGCGACCATCTTCGGATGCAGGCTGTTGGCGAGGGCGAGAATGTCTTCTTGCTTGTTGAGCAGGGCGTCCATAGCACCATCGGGATCTTCGTCCAGCACGACCTGCACCTGGCCGATCAATATCGGCTCGGTCGAACTCGCCTCATAGCCGCCGCCCAAGCGAGCGATACGTGCGGCGCCGGACAGCCCGGCGACGATGCTCGGTTCCTCGACCACCAGTGGGATCACGTAGTCACGATTGTTGATCAGGAAGTTCAGTGCCACCCCCATCGGTAGCCCGAACACCCCCACCACGTTCTCTATCATCTTGTCGGCCACGTTGAGCTGCAGCTGATGGCTGGCCGTGTTCAACTGGTGTACATCGTCTTTGATCAGCAACCCGCGCTCGTGGAGAGCACCGATGCGTTCGTGTACCGGCATGCGAAAGAAATTGGGAATACGCGAGCTACGCTTGTCAGGGGCTGCATTGGACGCCATCGGCGGCAATCTCCGTAGGTAGTGGACAAAAGTTGTGCGCCTGGGCCCGGGCCGTAAAGGCGGCCAGGGCATCAACGTCGGCCGCGAAAGCAATGCCGATATCACCCCCGCCGGCGCCGCAGGGTTTATACAGTAAGTTATAGTCGAAAGCTAAGCGCTCGAGCTTAAGATGTTGGTCGGTGTAAATCCCGAGTTTCGCAGCCGCGTCGAACGTGCGCAGGGCACCGCAATAGTTGGCCAGAAGATCCATGTCGACGCTGGTGTGCAGCGATGTCGTGGCCTGCTTGAGCGCTTCGAAGGGACTGGAATCTCCCCGCTCGCGCCATTGCGCAAAGCTCTGCAATTGGGTGGGGGTCGCTGCGCTGCTGCCAGTCCAGATCAACGACCAATGCATGTGGTCGGGCAGGGTGGCGGTGCTGACCTGCCCCGCGCGGAAGTGGATCACGCCGCCGTGCCAGGCGGTGGCGACATCGAGGCCGCTGCCGCGATCGCCCTGCCAGCGTCGGTGGATCGCCATCGCGCTGTCCAGGTCGGTAGCTTGGCCGAGATGTGCACCGAGCAGTCGATAGAGGGCTGTACAAACCGCCGCCGACGAGCCGATGCCGAGTTTGCTGCCAGCCTGGTAGAACGCGCGGGTGTCGATATGCAGCGCCAGTCCGGCTGGAAATTCCTCGTAGCCGAAGTGTTGGAGGATGCATTCCGTCTGCCGGGTGATCTCGGCATGACAAAATTCGCGACGACCGACGTGCACGTTGGCCGCGAGTAGACCGTCAGCCGTAAAGCACCAGCCGTGATCGCGCTTGTCAGCGCGGACATGGGCGCGACGTTCGATGGCCATGACAGCTGCGGGTGCGCCGTCCAGGACGGCGTACTCACCCCAGAGCACAACCTTGGCGGGAGCGCTGTAGTGCAGATCAGGCTGCATCGACCACCCGTGCACCCTCACCCATACCACACACAACAACGTCGAGCACCCCGTGCACCGCCCGCAGGGCAGCCGCCACGGTCGCGCTGTACTGGGGTTGCGTGATGACTTTGACCTGTGGGCCCGCGTCGATGGTGAAGAAGGCCGCTGTACCACCCGCGCGCAGCTCGCGGACGACATCCATGCAGGCGACGGTGGCCGGGTTCCAGTACGCCAGCGTCGGGACCGTGGTCAGCATCAACGCATGCATCTTCAAGCAGTTGTGCTCGGCCACAGCCGCGAGCGCGTCAAAGTCGCGCGCCTCGATCGCCGCCTGCGCGTGGGCGAAGTCTTCACCCGAGTCTTCGACCCAGCGCTTGAAGTAAGGAGAGGTCTGGCGCGTCAGTTCCATGCCATGCCCGGAGTCGATCTGCTTCTTATCCTGGCTGGTAATCGCCACGACAGTGCTCAAGGGCCAGTGCGCCGGCGGGGCGACACATTCAGCTTGCCATTGCGGTGGGACCAGGGCGACGAAGCCCGCCTGCATCGAGCGTGCCGCGCTCGCCGATCCCTGGCGGGCCCAGCCCGAGGTTTCGGTGGCGTCCAGACCCCAATCGCAGTGCTGGTTCAGTGCACAGGTCAAAGCGGCAAATCCTGATGCAGAGGACGCCAGACCGGCGCCGGTGGGAAAGTTATTGTGAGATTCAATCTTGATCGGCCCCAGTGCAAACCGATTGCGCAAAATTTGCAAAAACTGTGCAATTTTCGGATCGTCGGCCGCTTTGTTGTTGAGCAGAATTTCATCGCGCTCGGCGTCCTGCACCGTGGTGGTCGTGCACAATTCAGATAGCGTGATGGATAGGTTTGGAGATGCGGGTAGATTGCCGGGACGATCCTGTTTGCCCCAATATTTAATAAGCGCGATGTTCGGATGAGCGATGGCGGTGGTCATACGTATATGTGATCGACGAGGCAGTGCGATTATAATCAAACTGACGCGTGGAAGAATCCGTAATTCCCACAGACCCGGTCGAGCGAGGAGGTGTGAGTGACAAGTAAGGCGGCATCGAAAGAGGTGGTTGAGTGGGCCCGCTGGCTGACCGTGATATTGTTAGCGATCAGCCTGTCGAATGTCTTTGCCGCTGATCAGGTGGTGATCAGCGACGATGGACGCCAGATCCGATTGAACGGCGACGGCACCTGGGTGCAACTGTCTCAGGATCGCTATGCCACGACCGCACAGGGCCAGCGCGTCAGGCTCCGACCGGATGGCACCTGGGCGGTGATGGATCCCAATACGCCCCAAGTACCAACGACTGCCCGCGCCGGATTTGGAGCGCCCACCAATGTGGCCAGCGACGTTGGTCTGCTGCTCACCGAAGTGGCGGTGCTCAAGCGTTCCCTGCAGCGGGCCAAGACCACTCACGCGGAAGTACGTACCGTGTATCGCGTGCGGGTGGCGAATCACACCGCGCAAGCGCTCGACTACGGCGACCTGCAGACCAAACTTCATCCGCGCAGCAATCGCGGTGCGCGCTTCGAGATCGTGGCCATCACCCCGTCCAGCGGCAGCATTGCGCCGGGCCAAGAGGCGGTGATCGAGGTGATTGCTCAAGGCGGGCCGCGCTGGTTTGGAGTGAGGTTTTTGTCGTTGGAGGTGGATGCCGGTGCTCTTGGCAACCCCGTGAAGCGGATCCTTGCGAAGAATATGGACGAAGTAGAGCGACGTGATGTGGAGCGCTTCTAGTCCTGCGTAGACGCCTTCAATAACAGGCGGATCGACGCGGTAGCGTTCTGGAATGCCGCTTCGAAATGGACTGCGGCGGCTGCGCCGCGATTAGGCGGCGCGTCACGCAATAGGGGTCCGGCAGGCTTGCTTTGCCGGGTGGATCAAACTCGGCGACATCGTTTGCGGGCTGTGTCCTACCCACCCCAAACACGACTAGGCCTGCAACACACAGCAGGCAGGCCCCGGTTACATACAGCAAGGTCCTGCTTTGTGTGTTGGTCGAATCTTATCCGTCGCTGCGCTCGCTCGCGTCGGCGGGTGTATCTTCGGGATAAGCGCGGCTGCTGAGACTGTCGATCCACCGATCGATCCGCGGCCGCATGAACGGCAAATCTAGCGCGATAAACGCAAGCCCAAGAGGGAACATCCAGAAGCCCAGAATAGGTAGGAAGCCGAACACACCGCCGATCATCAACCCCACGCCCACGATCGAGCGTATCCCGGGGGGGACCTTGTCACGGCCCCAGCGCATAGTCTTGTAGCTATAGCGGGCAATGGTCTGCCCCAGCGATACCTCTTGCTCTTGGTCAGCTTCGCCGGGCTCCGGTGGGGAAGACTGATTCACGTCAGGTCAGAACCGGGCTGTCGTTTGGAGCATCGTGCTCGCC
The DNA here is from genome assembly GCA_039028775.1 of Pseudomonadota bacterium. GTDB lineage: Bacteria > Pseudomonadota > Gammaproteobacteria > Pseudomonadales > Azotimanducaceae > UBA4421. The sequence goes on from JBCCHL010000007.1 coordinate 30,399, forward strand.
GGGGCGGGCGCGGCGCTCCAGATCCGGCGCGATCGAGAGGAAGCGGTAGCGACCGTCTTCGTGCAGCGTGCGCTCCAGCTTGTTGCGATGCATTAACAAGTGTACGTGCGCGATGGCTTCGCCCAATGCCATCATCGTCTGCCGCGGATCGAGTTCCCGCGCGAACAGCACCGGCAGCAGATCTTTGGCGAGCATTGGTACGGTGCAGGCCTCCTCGATGGCGAGCATGCGATCGTCGTGGTGCGCGATCAGTTCGCGCAGCCGCTCACGAACGCCGTAAAAAGGCAGGTTGTGGGCGGGCAGGATCAGGGTCTCCGGCGGCGTGGAGAGAAACTTGTCGTGGGACTCCATCCAGTCTTTCATCGGATTGGCGTTGGGCTCGGTCGGATGAACGCTGACGTTGGAGGTGATGATCGGCAGGATCTGGTCACCGGCGATCATGATCTGCAAGGCTGCACAATAGAGACACGCGTGTTCCGGCGAGTGGCCTGCGCCGACAATCACCTGCCACTGGTGAGGACCGATGGTGAGCGTCATCCCATCGTACAGGCGCTCGTAGCCGGTCGGCATGCTTGGCATGCTCATCGAGTCGGCACTGCGCTGTTCGAACGCGGCCGCCAGCTGTTGCAGATAGTCGCGCGGCATGCCCGCGCGGATGTAAAAGTCCTCTCCGATCCAGCTCGAGCGGTGCGCGCCGGTATTATTGGAGAATGCCCGGGCCTGGTAATACTCGGCACGGGTCATGTACAGCGGGCAGTGAAATTCTTCGGTGATCATCGCCGCCTGACCGATGTGGTCCGGGTGCATGTGGGTGCACAAAACTCCGACCACGGGCAAGCCATCCAGCGCGCTGGCGAACACCTCGCGCCATACCGTCGCGGTTTCGCCATTTGACAGCCCCGTGTCCACCACCCACCAGCCATTGCGGTCGCGCAATAGATAGAGGTTGATATGGCTTAAGGAGCCGGGCATGGGCATGGTCAGCCAGCGCACACCTTCGGCGATATCGATGGTTGTGCCGGGCGTGGGATGGTCTTCCCAGGGATAGCGGAGGTCAGCATTGCTCATGCTTTTATTATACGCGAAGCGCTGGGGCGATGCGCCACGCTGGGCCGGAGGATAACGATGAGCATTGTGACTGGATTCTGCAAATGCGTTACATTGGCTCGACCAACGATTGAGGGGGAAGGAAAGACCATGGCTCCAAACGTACGCATGAATGTCAAGCCGGTGCCGACGCTGGATAACGAAGTGAATGAGGTGCGCCTGGCCACCGCGGACATCATAAATCAGCATATTCTGCCCAACGAAGGGCGTCTGTGGGGTTGGATGGCGGACAGCGCCAACGCCAGCAACGAGGTCAAGAAAGAGGCACAAGAACTGCGCCTCGATATCCAAAATACGGTCAAGGAAGCCAATCTGTGGGCGCCGCACCTGCCGCCGGAGTTTGGCGGTATGGGGTTGTCGTTTCTGCAGCACGCATATATGAACGAGGTGCTCGCCTACAGTCCCGGGGCTGCATCGCTGTTCGGCGTGGTCGCACCCAATTCCGGCAATCAGAAAATTCTCGTCAAATATGGCACCCCCGAGCAGCACGAGCAGTGGTTGAAGCCGCTGACCGAGGGCAATATGCAATCCGGCTTTTCGATGACGGAACCGGATAATCCCGGTTCGGATCCGCGCTCGCTGCAGACCCGGGCGGTGCTCGACGGCGACGAATGGGTGATCAATGGGCACAAGTGGTTTACTTCCAACGGTCATGCGGCGGACTTTTACATCGTCATGTGCCGCACGGCAGACCCGGAAGATCCGAGCGGTGCCAATGAGAAGATGACCCAGATCATCGTGCCCAAGAACACCCCCGGGGTGAACGTGGTGCGCGGCGTGCCGGTGTGGGGCAGAGCCTCCAGTCACTGCGAGATCATCTACGACAACGTGCGGGTCCCCAAAGACAACCAGCTGGGGCGTACCGGTACCGGGCACCAGGCCGCTCAAGATCGACTCGGCGCCGGACGCGTGTATCACTGCATGAACTCCATCGGTGCCATGTGGCGCGCCTTTGATCTGATGATCGATCGCTTGACCAGCCGTGAGGTGCACGGCGGCGAGAAGCTCGAAGAGAAGCAGTTCATGCAGGGGTTTGTCGCGGACAGCTACATGGATATTCAATCGGCACGGCTGATGACCATCCACTGCGCGGAGAAAATGGAGACCGGAGCCGATCCGCGGACGGATATCTCCGCGATCAAAATCTATGTGCCCGCGGCGTTTCATCGGGTGGTGGATCGGGCGATCCAGGTCTACGGGGCCGCGGGCGTGTCGGGTGACCTGCCGCTGGCGGGCATGTACCAGGGCGCACGTACCCTGCGCATCGCCGACGGTCCCGACGAGGTACACAAGATTCTCATCGCCAAGCTTATTCTGCGCCGCTATCACGCCGGCGATAGCTGGGACTTCGGCAACTGACCCTAACGCGAGGTAACATGCCCAGGTCAGGACCACACGCTCCGGACCGCTGACGAGAAGGAACTGTCTCGCGCCCTAGCAGCCCCGGCCGCAAGCGAAAAGTCGCCGGTTCGCCCCCGTCCAAGATGGACGTCACTCTCCGGAGGGTGGACGGCTGATGCGGTCAGCTCGCCGTCTGCGGCATCCGCTGATCGGCCCGAGCACCCCAGCGCGCGCGTATCACCACCAGTGTGGGGACGATGACCAGAATTAACACGCTGGCAAACACGATGCCCGTCGCCAGGCTGATCGCCATCGGGATCATGAACTGGGCGGTGGTGCTGGTCTCCAGTATCAGCGGCATTAACCCCAGAGATGTGGTGGCGGTGGTAAGGAAGATGGCACGGAAGCGCCGCTGGGTGGCCAGGCGGATAGCCTGTTCGGGCGTATATGCGCCTTCGGCCATTAACTTGTTGTAGCGATCAACCAGGATCAAGGAGTCGTTCACCACCACCCCTGCCAACGCGACGACGCCGAACAACGAATACAACGAAAGGTCGTACCCCAGCAACCAGTGACCCACGAACGCGCCGGCCGCGCCGAACGGTACGCCCGCCAGGATGATCAAAGGTTGGGAGTAGCTGCGTAGCAGGGAGGCGAGCAGGGTGTAGATGATCAGCAGGGTGACCAGGCTCAATCGGCCCAATGACGCCAACGATTCGGATTGGTCCTGGGCAAAACCCGCCTCGCGTACTTGAAGACCGACAAATGTCTCCTTCAGGCGGGGGATGACCATGGCTTCCACCTGGGCGCGGGCGGCATCCACGGCACCGGTGGTGCGATCAACGCGACCGCTGACGGTCACGATGCGGCGGCCGTTGACCCGCTCGATACTCGAGTACGAACGACTCTCGCTGACCTGCGCGACCTCGGTCAGGGAGGCCTGGCTGCCGTCCGCCAGATCGATGCGTACCGCAAACAGGTCGGTGGCGCTGCGCCTGGCGCTGGGCGGATAACGCACCATCACCCGCAACTCCTCCCGGCCGCGTTGGATGCGCTGCACTTCTTCGCCGTAGAACTTCTGTCGGAGCTGGGTGGCGACCTCCGCCTCGGTCAATCCCGCGGCCACACCGGCTGGGGTCAGCGCGATATCGTATTGCCGTTTGCCGAGGCTGTTGGAGTCTTGGATCTCATAGAGGCCGGACATCTCTGCGTAGGCGTCCTTCAGCCAGACCACCGCCTCTTCAAGGACGTTCTCGTCCTGATGGGTCAGCTCGAACGCCACGTCGGACGGCGTGCCAAAAAATTGCGATACATAGGTCAGCCGTTCCACGCCGGGCACCGGTCCAACGGCCTCGCGCCAGCGCCTTTCGAGCTCTGCCGCTGACAGCGTGCGCAGCGGTTCCGGATTGAGCTGGATCTGGATCGTCGAGAGGTGGTTTGCAGTTGTTACACGACCGCCGCCGAACGGCCCGCCGCCTTGCGATATCTGGCCGCCAACGGTGCGGCTAATCGCCCTGAACTCGTTGCCGCCGGCTTCTTCGTTGACCCTCTGCGCCGCTGCGACCAGCCGGTTGGTCGCGGTTTCGCTGATTTTAAACGGTGTCCCGATGGGAAATGCCATGTTGGCGGATATCTGGGTCGCTTCGATGCGTGGCAGGAATTCGAAGCGCAGTGCGCCCGATACGAGCAGCGACATCGCTGCGCCGAAAAACAAGGCGGACAACGCGAGCGTGGACTTGCGATGGGCGATCGCATGGTCGACCACCTTGAGTGCCACCCCGTCGCGGAAGCGGGTGAGGCCTTGGGCGGTCAGCGTCTGGATCCGGGTCAGGGGCCACGCGCTCCAGTTGCGTCCGTGGGTGAGGTGGGCGGGAAGGATCAGAAAGACCTCGACCAGCGATACCAGGAGCACGGTGACCACCACCACCGGAACGGCCTGATAGAACTGACTGAAGAAACCCGACACCAGGCCCAACGGCGCAAACGCAGCGATGGTGGTCAACACCCCGATTGTCACCGGGGCGGCCACGCCTTGTACACCTTTGAGCGCGGCATCGATTCCGCGTAGCCCGTTCTCCTGTTCCGCGACGATGTTCTCGCCCACCACAACCGCATCGTCCACCACTATCCCCAGCACGATGATCAACGCGAGCAGGGTGATGACGTGGAAGTTCACGGCGAAAAAGTCGAAGAACAGAAAAGCACCGAAGAAAGCGATCGGAACCCCCATCGCGACCCAGGTGGCCAGGCGTAGATCCAGCAACAAGACCAGAAACAGAAACACGAGGGCAAACCCCAGCAACCCGTTGCGGGTCATGATGCTCAGGTAGGTCCCGACGCTTTCGGAGGCGTCCTCCCAGACGTTGATCTCGATACCACGCGGCGGTGTGTAGGTGCGCAGCATGTCCCGGATGTCCGCTGCGATCTGCAGCGAGTCTTCCGCATCCGACTTGTCCACGCGCACAAACAGACTATTGCGGCCGTTGAATTGGTGCAGCAGGTTATCTTCGGTGAACCCGTCCTCAATGGTGGCGATATCCTGCAACCGCAAAGCGGTGCCGTCGGGAAGGGCGGTGATAATGATGTCTGCGAACTGGTTGCCTCTGTAGCGTTTATTGTTCGAGCGCAGCAACAAGTCTCCCGCCTCGGTGCGCAGTTCGCCGGACGAAATGTTCAGTGAAGAGGCGCGGATCGCCTGGGCAACATCAGAGATGCTCAGACCGTAGGCACGCAGCGTCTCTTCCTCGACTTCGATGGCGATTTCGTAGCCGCGGGCACCGAACAAAGACACCAGCGAAACCGACGGGATGGCGAGCAACTCCTGTTCGAGCAGCTCGGCACCGCGGCGCAGTTCCCGCTCGGGCAGATCTGAAGAGACGACCAATGTCATGACGTTCCCGATGGTCTCTACCTGTGCGATATCCGGCGCTTCTGCGCGCGCGGGCGGGAAATTCGCGAGCCGATCGATTGCGGACTCCACATCGTCGCGCACCTTGGCCTGATCGACGAACTCTTTCAGCTCGATAGACACCGCCCCCGTGTTCTCATACGCGCGCGAGGTGACACGCTTGACCCCATCGATACCCAGCACCGCCTCTTCGATGCGCCGGGTAATCGCTTCCTCGACCTCGGAGGGCGTCGCGCCGGGATAGGGTACGGTGACGCTGATGGTGCCCAGATTGAGCGTCGGAAAGGACTGCGCGGTCAGGCCGGAAGCAGCGATAAAGCCGCCCACCAGGAGCACCACCATCAGCAGGTTGGCGGCCACGGGATTGGCCACAAAGTAGGCGATGACGCTGCGACCGGTGGGGTACCTGTCCATGCTCGCTGTCAGCTGGCGGGGGTGGTGGTTACGGCCAGGCCTTCGTAGGCGCCGGGGACCGTACCAACCACCACGCCGGAGCCCGTGACAAATCCCTCGGCAAGAATGCCAGCCTCACTGCGGTTCACAAATCGGGGTCGCGCTTCGGTCAGGACCCCATCGACGACGGTCCACACGCTCTGATTGGCCTGTTCGGCGGCTTCGGGTAGCAGGAGCGAACCCGCGATCTGTGGGCCTTCGATCTCGACGTCCACAAAGGCGCCGGGTCGCACGTCGGCTTGCGTGTCGCTGCTATCGACGGCTAGAAAAACCTGCGCAAAGCGGGTGCGGGCATCGAGATCCGCGGAGACGCGCACTACCTTGCCCTCGACGAGCCGTCCATCCACTTCAATAGTAGCCTTGCGGCCTACCGCCGGCTGGATCAACCCGAGTTGGGTGGTCGACAGCGGTACAACGACCTCCACCGCATCGTTGGCGAACACCTCGCCGAATACCATACCAGCGTTGAGCATCTGCCCGATTTCCGCTTTAGAATCCACGACCCGGCCGGCGAAGGGCAATGAAAACGTTGTGCGGGTCAGGTTCAGGCGCGCGATATCCAGCCGCGCAGCAGCGGCGGCGATCTGTGCCTTCGCCTGTTCCAGCTGCGGTTTTTTGGCGACCAGCGCCGGGACCGGCTTGTCACCGTGTAGCAGGGCGTAGTTGGCGATGGCTGCTTCGCTGTTGGCGGTGGTCAGCTGCAGATTTGACTCAGCCGCCAGGACGTCCGCCTCGGCCTGGGCGAGCGCCAGTTCGAAGTCTTCTGGATCGATGCGCAGCAGCGGCTCCTGGGCCGCAAACCGACCGCCGCGACGTAACATCGGATCAACCCACACCACCCGGCCGCTGACTTGGGGCACCAGTTCGATGCCGTTGCGCACCACCGCCGATCCGGTTGTGCGGACGCGCACCGCGTGATCGGCGGGGTTCGGATTGACCACCCGCACCAGAGGCTTGTCCTGTTCGGGTCGCGGCCCCAGCTCCAACGCCCTTTGCTCGATCACTTCCGCCTGGGTGGGGGCCTGGGCGTAGAAAAACGCGACCGCGCACAAGCAGACAATGCCTGCAATCTGCAGATAGCCGACGGGGATCGCCTTGAAAAGCCGGGAGAAGTTACCGTTTGGCTGAGGCATCGGGTCGCTCTGGGTATGGTGTTTGTGTCCGACATTAGACGTGTCGGTGTGAAGTTTGCGTCAAAGCGCCGCGGGTCAGTGTATGACGGTGGGTGACGCAGGAGCTTTTTGCGGTCCGCGGTGGGTCAACTGTGGCCTGCGTCACGGATGTTTTTGTTACCGAAGGTAACATGGCGCGCAAATTTTCTGAGCTTTAAAATCCTCGCTAGGAGCAAGTATGAAGTCTGCGATCTTGATGGCCCTGGGTTTGACCTTTAGCGCTGGTGTGCTGCATGCCACGCCGAATGATGACACGCCTCCGGTGATTGAAGCACCGCTGCTCGCCTTCGAAGAACAGCCGACGTCGCAACTGGATGTGTCCCAATCCGTGCCGAAGCCGGAAATCCCCAGCCGCACGGAAGTGCTCCTCGCGCTGGAAGCCAGACTGGCCGCTCAGGCCGACCCCGCACGCTGAGCGCAGCCGATTCGGTTCATCTTCAGGGCGTGTCGGCGTTCTTCTCTTCGCGTCTACAGGCCTTTATTATAGGTGGCTGGTGGGTCCGCGTGACGGACCCGGCGATTGGCGTTGGCATGGTTGACATGGCGTTGATTGTCGACGCGGCATTTAGAGGAGCGCAATCCGGATGGTCACCCTGCAACGACCCAAGGACTTTTTCAGCGATGCGCAGATAGCGCAGCTGCGCCATGTGTCCGATTGGCGTGGGCTGGGTGCGTTGCTGCATTGCTGGGGCGTGATCCTCGCCACCTGGGTGGTGGTGTATCTGTGGACCAATCCGCTGACCGTCACGTTGGGGGTGTTCACTATCGGTGCCCGCCAATTGGGCCTGGGTGTGCTGTCTCACGATGGTGCCCACTTCACCTTGTTTGCGAATCGCAAACTCAACGACTGGGTCAGCGAGTGGATTCTCAGCCGCCCCTTTACCAGCGGTACGATCTACGGCTACCGCAAATACCATCTGCAGCACCATGCCCATACCCAGCAGGAAGAAGACCCGGATCTGCACCTGTCGAAGCCGTTCCCGATTTCCAAACGCTCCTTTTATCGCAAAGCTTGGCGGGATTTGTCGGGCCAAACCGGCTGGAAACAGTATGGCGCGATGTTTCGCGACGCCTTCAAAGGTGAGACTCGCATGCAGGCGTTTCAGAATGGCTGGCGCCGCTTCGGAGCGAACATCGTCATCAACCTGGTTTTCCTCGCCGCATTTACGTTGGCCGGCAAGTGGTACCTCTACTTCCTGCTGTGGTGGCTGCCCGCCCTGACCTGGAACCGCTTCATCGTTCGTTTGCGCAACATCGGCGAACACGCGGCTGTGCCCGATGACAACGATCGCCTGCGCAATACCCGCACGATCGAAGCCAATTGGTTGGAGCGGGCGTTTATCGCACCCTATGGGGTGAACTATCACCTGGAGCACCATCTGATCGTCAACGCGCCGTTCTATCGCCTGCCGCAAGCGCATAAGATCCTGCTCGGTAAAGGCCTGCGCGAACGCATGGAAGTGCGTACGAGCTATCTCGATATGCTGCGCGTAGCGGTACCGGAGTTCGCGCGCAACTAAACCTGTTTTATGGCCTACCTGGGGAGGGGGCATGCCAACACTCAATGATGAGGAACTCAACGCGTTCCTGACCCAGCGCGGCATTTTGCTGCGCGTAGCCGTGGTGCGCGCCGACGGCTCGCCGCTGGTCACACCGATCTGGTTTGTGTTTGAAGACGGGGCGATCTATTTCACGCCTCGGGAGAAATCCGAGTGGTTTAACTGCCTGCGCCGCGAGCCGAGGGTGGCGTTGTGTATCGACGACCAGGAATTGCCCTATCGCAAGGTGATTGTCGAGGGAAGCGCTGAACTGGTGCACGATGTCGGCAACGATGACGTCTGGCGCGATCAGTACCGGCGTATCGCCAATCGATATGTGGATGCGGAAGGTGCGGAAGCCTACGTGCAGAACACCATCGATCAGCCGCGCGGGTTGTATCGTGTGGTGCTCGCAGATGCGTCGGTGAAAACCTGGCGCATGCCGCTGCAAGGCGAAGATGGGATGGGCATCTGGCACGAGCGTTACTACGTGCCTGGGACCTCTTTCTAGCCATGCAGTGTCCCAAGTGTCCCGGCACCCTCGAGAGCAAAACCTACGGCCGCAAAATCTCTGTGCGTCGTTGTGATCAGTGCGCAGGTATGTTCCTAAAGCCCGAGGTGCTGTTGGAGATGAAGCGCGAGTGGATGTCCGAGATCGTACTCGACAGCGGAAATCCGAAAGTCGGCCGCGCGCTCAACGAGGTCGACGATATCCTGTGCCCGGAGTGCGCGGTCCCAATGGACAAGACCGTCGATGCTCATCAAACCCACATCTGGTTGGAGACCTGCAGCCAATGTGAAGGTCTGTGGCTCGATGCCGGGGAATTCTCCGATCTCAAATACGACACCCTTTTGGATCGTGTGCGGGATTTTGTCACGGGCCCGCGCCCCGGCTGAGACCTTCTACTCGGCTTTTGCCTGTACTTCTATATCGGCTATATCGGCCAGAAACTGCGCGACTTGCGCGCGATCGCGCAGGCGAATGACGTGCAGGTGACGCAATTCCGGGTCGCGGATTGCCGCCTGTGTGTTGCGGCGCTTGGTGTGATGATGGTGCACAATAAAATACAGCAGCGAATCGTCACGCGCCCACAGCTTAAAATGGTGCAGAAAGCGATCGCGGTTGGTACCCCACAGCAGTTCGCCGCTGCGGCTACGCTGCCAGGTTCGGGTCAACCACCGGTAGAGGACAACCGGAAGACGCAGATCCAGCCAGATCAAGGTGTCCGCTTTGGGCCACACGATACGTCGACTGAAGGCGGTGTATGAGCCGTCGACGATCCAGGCAGGGCCGGAAGTGGCTGCGGCCATGCGGGTCGCGAACAAGTCCGGATCATGATCGACCAGGCCATGCCGGCCGGCCTCCCAGTTGAGGGCATCGAGTTCCACCCAGGGATAGCCTGTCTGCTGCGATAAGGCACTGGCGAGCGTGGATTTGCCCGCGCAGCTGTTGCCCAGGACAATGATGCGCTTACCGATTCTGTGCACAGCCGCAGCCTGTCGATAGGGGCCGCAAGATTAACCCAAGGATAAGATCATGACGAGATGTATGTGGCGAAGCCTAGGCCTGGCGATACTGTTGCTGAGCGCGCAGGTCGGGTATGGCGAGGTGCAACACGCCGGTCCCGAGGGATTTGTGTCCGCGCACACCCTGGTGCTGCCGGTACCACCGGAGCAGGCGTTCACAGCGCTGACGGCCCAGGTGCACCTGTGGTGGGATGCGGCGCATTCCTATGGTGGCGAGGCTGCTCGATTCTCCATGCAGACGCGGGCCGGTGGGTGTTTTTGTGAAGACCTGGGCGCGGCGGGCTCGGTGGAGCACATGCGGGTCGTCAACGTGCAGCAGGGTAAGTCGATCACCCTGCGCGGCGCCTTGGGTCCGTTGCAAGGGATGGCGACCAACGGCGCGATGACTTTTCGTTTTGAACCACACCCCGAAGGCAGCGAGCTGCGCTATCGCTATGCGGTTGGCGGCTACGCGCCCGGTGGCCTGGAGCGTCTCGCAGGTCCTGTCGACCAGGTGCAACTGGGACAACTGCAACGCTTGCGCGATTACCTTGTGGGAGTGGTCGAGCGAGAACGCATGGACGGCACTGCTAACCCCGATTGATCGGCGGGCGACGAAGCGGAGGATTCGACTCGGATTGGTGGGTTTCGCGTCGATGAAGGGTCGCGCGCTTGGCGCGCGTGCGCGCTTGGCGCGCGTGCGCGCTTAGCGCGCGTGCAAGGATCAGTGGGTGATGTGTTGGGCCTGGGTGGCGGTGTCGACGGCGCAGAGATAGCGCATGCCGGTGACGCTCAAATTTGATTCGCGTAACTGCTCCACGTAAGCGTCAGCGACCCGGATAAACGTGGTCGCCATGGCGCCGCTCAGAAACTCCTGAGCCAGCTGGTTAGCCCGCTCATGATCGCTGCGCTGCACGGCGCGCAGGGTATCCAGCAACAGACTCTCATCCTCGGACAGATCCACCCGACAGGGGCAATGAACCTGTATCGGTCGGAAAGCCGCAACCGCCAGGTTGCACATCAGCTCATCCATTACCGGCAGGGCATCACCGGCGCCGAGGCGTTCGTAAAACGGTGCCAGATAACCACGCACACAGTGTTTGGATTTAGCGGCGACCAGCCAGTTGCGGGCACTGAACACAAAGAGCTGCGCACCTGGTGACAGCTGTGACGCGAGAAGTTGCCGTGCTTCTCCGACGGGGTGATCTGACAAGGTCTTTCCTCAGTGGCTTACGCAAGTGCTCTGATACTTTATAGCATATAAACCTAAATGAGAATAATTATGATTTGCAATCAAAAACAAAATCGTATGCAATACCCCGATTACATAATTCTGACGGTGAGTTTCAAAACGATGCAGCAGGTCGAGCGGTCCCCGGCGTTCACAAAAGTAGCCCAGCAATTGGACCAGGAAGCGCTGGATACTCAGGCGGCCATGGCTGCGGTAGAGGACTGGCTGGCCGGAGCCCAGCTTGAACTGCCGCCAAATCAGGTATCGCGTCTGGACAACGCGCTGCTGAATGTTGCCGTCAATCGTATCCTGGCGCTGGAAGGCAGTGTCTGTACTGCGACCTTATTGGTGCGCCTGGCGGATGCCATCAGTGCTGAGCCGCGCCCCGTCATCGACCGACCCATCGATCTATCGCGGATGGATGGCTGACACGTCCAATCCGTGCACACTTTTACAAATTGGAGAATCCCATGAAACTTCCCATCGTCAGCACGCTGATTGGTGCAACAGTTCTGGCTCTACCCGCACTTGCAGATGAAGTGGTGATCGAAGATGTGATCACCGTGGTTGGAACCAAAACCGAACGCACGCTCAATCAGGTAGGTGCAACCATCACCGTCATCGACGAGGAGACCATCGAACAACAGGTGGTGCGCGACATCGCCGACCTTGTGCGCTACGAGCCGGGGGTCACGGTGAGCGGGACCGGCAGTCGCTTCGGTCTGTCCGGATTCAACATCCGCGGCATCGACGGCAATCGCGTCGTGACCGTGGTCGACGGTGTGCGCGTGCCCGACGAATTCAGTTTTGGCCCATTTTTGAGCGCCCGCCGCGACTTTGTGGATGTGGACAGCATCCAGGTGGTGGAGATCGCCCGCGGGCCGATCTCCTCCCTCTATGGCTCCGATGCCCTGGGAGGAGTGGTTTCATTCACCACCCGCGGCCCGCGGGGTTATGTCTCCGAAGCGGATCCTTTTTATGCGGGCGTTAGCCTCGGTCACTCCACCGATGATGCCAGTCTGTCCAGTTCGGTGCGCCTCGCCGCTGGCAACGACCGTATCGCTGCGATGCTGACCTACACGCACCGCGATGCTGAAGAAACCGAAACCTCGGGTGGCTCGGGTGGCACCGCCGCCGCACGCCAGCAGGCCGATCCGCAGGACATCAGCAGCGACAACATTGCACTGAAAGTCGAACTGGGATTGGCCGAAGGCCACACCCTGAGCCTCGACTATGACAACTACCAATTCGAGAACGACGCGCAGATTCTGTCGGATTACGGTCTGCTGCTGGGTGGCTTCGGACCGCCGACGCTGATCAATTCCCGTGACTCGTTCGATGAACGGCAGCGAGACAAAGTGACCCTCGGCTACCGCTACGAGGGCGAAGGCTTGATCGACAGTGCGGATATCAAGATTTACCAGCAGTCCTCTCTTTCCGAACAACGGACCGACGAACGACGTACCCCGGCTTCGGGACCCCAAACCCGCTTTCGCTATTCCGAGTTTGAACAGGACATCTCCGGCTTCTATCTGCAGCTCGGTTCTGCTTTCGAAGTGGGTGATGTCAGTCATGTTCTGACCTACGGCGTGGATTACTACGACACAGAAAGTAAGTCGCTGCGCAACGGCGGAACGTTCGACCTCGCCGGTGTGCCGCAGTTCGAATTCTCGCCGTTACCGACCCGCGATTTCCCCATCACCGAAGTTGAGCAGTTGGCGTTCTTTATCCAGGATGAGATTGTCCTCATGGATGATCGCCTGCGTCTGACCCCGGGGGTTCGCTTCGATAGTTTTGATGCCGACGCCGAGCCTGATGCGGTCTATCTCGGCGGCAATCCGGGGACCCCAACGCCGGAGGACTATGACGATTCAGAGGTGACGGTCTCCTTGTCTGCCGTGTACGCGTTCAGTGATGCGTTCACTGGCTACGTGCGCTATAGCGAAGGTTTCCGGGCACCGCCTTACGACGACGTGAACGTCGGCTTCACCAATCCCATCGGCGGCTACAAGACCATTTCGAACCCGAATCTGACCTCCGAGACCAGTCAGGGTGTGGAATTGGGTCTGCGCTGGAATGGCGAGTTGGGGGATCTCAACCTCGCGGTGTATCAGAACGACTATGAAGATTTCATCGAGTCGTTTGCCATCGCCCCCGCGTTCCTGCCGTTTGGCGGTATCGACCCGGCGGACAACTTTCTGACCTTCCAATCCATCAACCGGGCGGAAGTCGAAATCGACGGTGTGGAACTGTCCGGGTACCTCGCCTTGGGGGAGTTGAGTGATGCCTTCACCGGTTTTGGCGTGCGCATGGCGCTTGCCTATGCGGATGGCGAAGACCTCGATGCCGATGAACCGTTGGATTCGATCGAGCCTCTGACCGGCGTCATCGGTCTGCAATATGATGCGGATCGCTGGGGTATGCAGGTCGTGTTGAGTTTGGTCGAAGGCAAAGATCCCGATGACATTTCCAGCAGTGGTCGGCTGGCGACCTCCGGCTACGGAGTGCTCGACATCATGGGCTACGTCGATTTTACTGATAACATCACCTTGAACGTGGGCCTGTTCAACGTGGGCGACCGCGAATACATCCGCTGGGCCGATACGATCTCTATCGGCGGCGATGCGCCCGAGCGTTTCACCCAGCCGGGTTTCAATGCGGGCGCAACTCTGAAAATCGATCTGTAGAGGCATAAAGGCTATGGGTGCACAAAAGACAACCGTCATCACGCGCATCGTGCGCACGCTCGTCGGGGCGATTGGTGTGTTCAGCTTGAGCGCCTATGCGGCGGATGAGGACCCGGCGTCCTTATCTTGTGCTGCGGCAGACGATGCCAGCCGTATCGCCATCGCCGGTGGCTCGATTACCGAGATTCTCTACGATGTGGGCGAACAGGGTCGTATCGTTGCGGTGGATCGCACCTCCAACTATCCCCAGGCCGCCACCGAGCTTCCCTCGGTTGGGTATGTGCGCAATCTCTCGGCGGAGGGCATTCTGTCATTGAGTCCGACACTGATTCTTGGCGAAGACGACATGGGGCCGGTCGAGGTGGTCACGCAACTTCATGCCACCGGTATCGACGTCCGGCGGCTGAATGAGGTCCACACCGCGGAAGGGATTGTGGCCAAACTTGACTGCGTGGCGTCGATCATCGGCATGGACGCTGCGAAACAAGCGCAAGAACGGCAGAAACTGATGGCCGTGCTGGCACAGCTGGAGGACGTCAATCGTGAGAAAGCGCCGCGTATCGCTCTGCTGCTGTCGCTCAGCGACGGCGTCCCCACAGCCGGAGGCGCTGATACTTCTGCCACCGGGGTGATCGAAATGGCGGGTGGGTCCAATGTCTTCAGCGAGTTTGAAGGCTGGAAGCCCGTCTCGTTGGAGGCGCTGGCACAAGCCGCCCCGGACTTTATTGTCATGCCTGTGCGCGGGGTGGCTGCTGCGGGAGGTTTGGAAGCGGTTCAGGCCCATCCAGCCATCCGCCTGACCCCTGCCGGCGCTGCCGGCCATATTATCGCGGTGGATGGCATGACGCTGCTCGGTTTTGGTCCCCGCACCCTGGGCGCGGCACTGGAGCTCGCCCGCACATTTGGTACGCTTCAAGCCCCATCGACGCCGACCATGTAAGGACCTTCAGTGAGCGATACACCCGCAGTGCAGGCGGGCTCACCCGCCAGGGCGGATAGTGCCGCACCTGCGGGCCCGGGCGATTTTACCCCGGCCTTTAACCTCGAAGGCCGCGATCACCGTCGTACCAAAGTGCTCGTGTTGGGCGTTTTTGCCATCGTTTGTTTTGCCGTCGGGCTGATGATCGGCGCGGTGCCGTTGTCCCTACCCGATCTGCTGCGTGGCTCCGCCACCCCTCTCGAAGCGATGGTCTTCGCCGAAATACGCTCCCCCCGTGTTGTGCTGGCCGCCTGTGTCGGCGCGGTTCTGGGTCTTGCGGGCGCGAGCCTGCAGGGGCTGTTTCGTAATCCCCTGGCAGATCCGGGTTTGATCGGTGTATCCGCCGGTGCGGCCCTCGGCGCGGTGGCTATGATTGTGCTGGGAGAGAATCTCGGCGCACCGGAGTACCTGACGCCCTATTTACTGCCGCTCGCGGCGGTGGCCGGCGCGCTGGCAGTGACCGGTTTTCTCTATTCGTTTGCGTCCTGGTTCGGCCGTTTCAGCATCGTCACCCTGCTGCTGGTGGGGATTGCGGTCAACGCGCTGTCCACGGTGGGTATCGGTGCGTTTGAGTACCTGGCTGATGATCGCCAGCTGCGCAGCCTGGTGTTCTGGATGATGGGCAGCTTCGGGCGTGCAAACTGGGCAGCAGCGATCCCGGCAGTGGCCTTTATGCTGACCGCGATGTTGGTGCTGCTCACCCAGAGCCGTGCTCTGGATAAACTGCAGCTCGGCGAGGCGGACGCGGCCTATCTCGGCGTGGACGTGCGGCGCCTGAAGCGGCTGGTGATCCTCGCCAGTGCGATTGCAGTGGGCGCTGGCGTTGCGCTCTCGGGCATGATCGGGTTTGTCGGTCTGGTGGTGCCGCATCTGGTGCGTTTGCTGATCGGCGCGAGCCATCGCTTTCTACTCCCGGGCGCTGCGCTGCTCGGCGCGGGTCTCATGATCTCGGCCGATCTGGTGGCGCGCACCATCATCGTACCCGCAGAACTGCCGGTGAGCCTGGTCACCAGCGCCATCGGCGCGCCGTTCTTCCTCTGGCTGGTCGCACGGGTGCGTCCGGCATGAGTGCTGCCGCCATGGGCGCCTCCGGAATGGGTGTTGTGGCGCAGAATCTGACCTATCAGGTCGGCAGGCGCCGCATTTTGCATGACGTCAGTACCACCTTTGAACCCGGCTATGTCACCGGTCTTATCGGCCCTAATGGCGCGGGTAAATCGACTTTATTGCGTCTCTTGGCCGGCGAGGAGAATCCGACTGAGGGGCGTGTCATCTGGGCTGGCGATGATGTGCGGACGCTGTCTCTGAGCGACCTGGCCACGCGGCGGGCTGTCATGACCCAGAGTAACTTTGTGGCGTTCGACTTCCTGGTGGAAGAGATCATCGCGCTCGGTTGGCTGGGGCGCGCGCAATTGCTTGCCGACGCGCTGGAAGAGGTGGTGACCCTCACCGGGGTGTCTGACCTGCTAGGCAAGAAGTTCAATACCCTCTCCGGTGGCGAAGCGCAACGGGTGCAATTTGCTCGCGCTCTGTTGCAGTTGTTTCCGCTGGGGGAGCAGGAGCAGGAGCAGGCGCGGTACTTGTTGCTCGATGAACCCACAGCAAGTCTGGATGTGGCCAATGAGTTGCACCTGCTGGGTCTGGTGCGACAGATCGCCGCGCACAACGTCGGGGTGATCGTGGTGTTGCACGATCTGAATCTGGCGGCGCGCTTTGCCGACCGCCTAACGTTGCTCAACGGTGGCGAAGTCGTCAAAAGTGCGGATACTGATGCAGTATTGACGTCGAAGCTGCTCAGCGAGGTTTACAATACACCGCTGCAGGTTGAGTACCACAACGCGCTGGATCGATTGCTGGTACTGAGTTAAACCATAGAATTCGTACACCCACTGGAGAGACTCCTATGTTTTTAGCCATGAATCGTTTCAAGATTACGCCCGGTTTTGAAGAAGCGTTTGAAACCGTCTGGCGCGAACGCGATTCTTATCTCGATACCGTCCCAGGCTTTAAAGCGTTTAATCTGCTCAAAGGTCCGCAGACCGATGACTACGTGCTCTACGCCTCCCACTCGGTTTGGGAATCCAAGGCGGCGTTCGATGCATGGACTGAATCAGATGCCTTCCGCAAAGCCCATGCGCAGGCGAGCGCGCCCAAGGGTACCTATCTCGGCCACCCCGACCTCGAAACGTTTGAAAGCGTGTTGTAGCACGGAACTTGCCTCCAGCGATGATTGTCACCGCCTCTAAGAGCGTCGGTGGAGTCGCTTGTCAATAAGCGAGGGAGCTGTCGCGTTCACCCGAGCGTTTCAGCTGACTTGTGGTGGCTGGTTTCGTAGAAGTGCTTCTTCTTACCTGTCTAGCAGCGGGACGATCATTCCTGTGTCCCACGCCAATGTCGATAAAACTCGCGGTGTGACGCATCGAATCCAAGATCGCCCGTGCGGGCGAGGATACCCCGCTTGCCCGTCGCCGGGTTCGCGACTTGCGCGGCGATCTTCTGCTCGACCACCGCGCCAGAATACCAATTGATGTTGAACGCGGCGAGCTGCCGGTAAAAGGTCATATCCCGGTACGCCGGGATATGGTCATGTATCCACCAGGCCAGCGCGGGCCAGTCGCCCGTCGCGTCGTAGTAATCAACGAATGAATTCACCACCACACATGCCGTTGCGCCATAAGCGCCGCTATCGTCGGCTTCATCCCAAATGTGCCTGGTCCTGCTGTACACATTGTTGGAGCAGTTGTAGCGCTTTGTGTTGCCTACCCGGTTGACCTCGGATGAGCGATAGCCCGAGCGGATACTGATGCGTCCGAGGGCATCCTGCAGCGGCTCGAGGACGTGCTCACACAGCCCGCGACCCGCTGCCAGTGCCAGGTCGAGGTTGTCGGGTACGTTGACCAGGCCTTCGACCTGGGCGATCTCAGAGTGGAGAAAGTCGCGTAGGAAGAAGGAGGGTGAGAGGCGCAGACGACCGATCGCCTCCAGGCGTTTGAGACTTACCAACCGCTGCGTCCCGCGTGTCGAGCGCCACGTTGCGTGGACCTCACTGCTGCACGACCCGTGATGCTCGGTCTCAAGACCGACCGGCTTGGATGATCAGTTCGAAGAAGTTGTTGTAGTCGGAGAGATCCCGTCGATCATCGCGCTGCGCCGTTCGCGCCAGAATGACTTGATCCGCCAGACCGGTGTAGTCGCCGACTCGCGCGATACAATCATCTAGGTTGCCACTGATGGTCATCGTGTCCACCACCTCGTCGGGCACCCACTGCATCGCTTGTTCGAGACGCCCAGCCGGCATGAGTTCCGTCGCCTTGTCAGCAAAATCGTCATACCCGAGTTGGCGTAGTTGCAGATCGTAGTACGGATGCGGAATCGGGTGATACAGCTTGCAGATCGAGGCGCGACTCGCCTGGCGGGCGAGTTGCCGGTCCGAGTTGATGCTCACGGTCGCCGCCATCGGGAAGCGCAGCGCCCCCGCATCACGCCCGGCAGCCTCGGCTCCTCGCGTGGCGTTGGGGATGACGATCTCGCGCATGAACTGCACGGACGACATGATCCCGACCGCCACGCCGTCGGTGACCTCGCCGGCGAGTTGCAGCATTTTCGGACCGGATGCAGAGAGATAGACGGGCATATCGATGGTGGCGGGTTCCCACGACGCCCGCCAGCGAATCCGGTGGGTATCGCCCTGATAGCGCACACGTTCCCCCGCCTTGCCATTGGCGACCAGCCGCACGATGCTCAAGAAGTCGCGCATCTTGGCCAGCGATTTCCTGGAGTCGATGCCCATATACAAATCGTTGAAGTGCAGGTTGCCGGTCCCAACACCGAGCGCGAAGCGTCCCCCACTGATCTCGTTCAGATCACGGGCTTCGATGCCGGTCATCCAGGGCTCACGCGCATAGGCATTGACGATGTAGGTGCCAACCTGGGCCCGGTGGGTGGCGTGGATAACCGCGGCAGCCGTGACCGTTGCACTGCGGCCGGCGTCCACGGTGTATAGGGCGTCGATCCCGGCCTCTTCCGCGTGGCCAGCGATTTCGGTCAGCGCCTGGATGGAACTTTCGAACCCCAACATCATGCCCAATTTCACGATGACTGCTCTGACGGTTTGTTAGGTTGTGGACGGGTAATTTTCTGCTCATCCGTGACAGCGCGGATAAAGCCTAGGATTTGTCTGCTGGTGAGATAGCGGGAAGGTTCGAGTTGGCCTTCGTTGGTGGCGCCGATCGGCTTGCCTTGTGGATCGAAAAATACCGCCACCGGAATGCCGTTTTTGATCGAGACGCCCAGGCTCTCGGCAAACTCCAGGTTGCGATCCTTATCCCCTACATCGACGGTCAGGAAGTCCATCTGGCCTTCCATGTGTTTGCGCACTTCGGGCGTCTGCAGATTTGCATACAACGTGCGGCAGTCGGTGCACCAGTCCGCCCCGAACACCACCATCAGGAAGCGCCCTTGGTCGGTGGCTCGCGTCAACGCCGCCGTAAAAGCGCTGCCGGCGTCCTGCTTTGGATCGAAACGCGCTGCTTCACACCCGGTCAAGGTGGCTACGAGGGCCATTACCCAGATGTAGCTCGTACATTGCCCTCGCTTGTGCACTCTCCCCCCTCATCGAAGCCTCGACTGGACCGTCCGCTTGGCATCCGGTGGTGTCCTGCGCACCGCAGCCGAAACGAGAACCAGCGTCAAAGATACACACGCACAATGATTGCGGCAAACGCCGGTCGGGTGTGTCAGGCTGCGGGCTGCTCTACCGGGCGTCCATAGACGCCCACTGAGGCCTGTACCCGTTCGGTGTAGTCGCGCAATCCCGGGTAGTCGTTGGCCACCGGCGTCAACCAGGTCGGCGGTTGCTGATCGTAGAGTCCTGCCATGAAACCCGCGACGGCAAAATCGAAGACCCGCGGCGTCGCACCACAAATAAACGGCCGGTCCGCCACGGCGTCCTGCAGCGCCTGCAGATCACGGCGCGCAAACCCCTCCTGTTCGGACCGGGAGTGGCGTCCCAGGCCGTGCAGATGATAGGTCTGGCGCACCTGCTTGCGCGCCATGCCGGCGACGATCCCGCGCAGTGGTTTGGGCGCGATGTGGAAAAATCCCTCGACCACATTGCCGAACCAATCGTCCTCGAGCCAGCGGCTGGCGACCAAGATCCAATACAGATGATCTTCGACCAGACGCACCAGCGCGGTGCCCAGGGCGCGATCGGACGCCTCGATGCCGGCATACACCGCCCCCTGCGTGAGCGTATCGAGATACTCGACAATCAGCTCCGAATCCGGGAGCTGTTCGCCATCGACCATCAGATACGGCAATTTACCCTTCGGGGCCTTACGCGGATCGGACTCCACCTGCACATCAAAGTCGAGTTCGAGAGCCGCCATCAGCATTTCGATCTTGAGGCAGAATGGGCTGACATTCTGCAGACCGAAGGCGGCCCCCAGAGTTACCAGGGTCAGTTTGGGAGTGGATTGCATCGGGGCGTCTGCCTTTTTTGTGGGGATGATATCCGCATCATGCACAATCGGGCTCACGCGTTAAAGGATATTGCCGTACCGTCCTGACACGCCCTGTCAGGAGCCTGCAAAGTCATTGATGGTCGACGCAAGGCGACTGCACGTGAGCTCACGAAAGCGCCGAATTTCAGCCGTCGTAAAAGCGCCGTGGATGTAAACCGACCACAGTTTTTCCCCGCTCGCTCTGGGCACGGTCGAAGGCTGCGTCGCTGAGTTGGTGGCAATCTTCACTGATCAACAAACGCTGGGCGATATCTCGCCGTCCGTAGTGCACCTGCAGGAAGTAGCGCCCGCTGTCGCCGTCGAGGGTCGGCAACCGCCGATGCCAGATGTCGGAGACAAAAAATCCGACATCTCCCGCCGCCGCCACCAGTGCGACGGGGCTTTTCCCGGCAAAACTGAGGGCGGTGCTCGACGGATCCATCCTTGGCGGGACCCGGCCGGATAGGTGGCTGCGTGGCACCACGGCGGTGGGACCGTCGGCGAGGTCACAATCCTGCAAGTAGATGTGTACACCCACCGCAAACACCGGATGTGGAATGTTCTCCGGCCAGATTGTGCCCTCTGGCAGGGGCACGTGTGGACCCGCGTCAATATGCCAGGGCACCGGCAGATGCGACTTTTCGGCCATCGGCGGATTACGCCAGGCGGTGTTGGAGATGACGTGACAATCTTCGCCCAACAGAGGTTCGAGGACTTCGAGCACGCGCGGATGAGCGCACGCATCCTGACAGGGCGCGCTGCGATTGAGCATCTGATAGCGGAACATGCTCCACGCCTTCTCATCCGGTCCGCGCCGATCGACCGGGTATTCGTCATACACCCGGTCAATGTCGGATTTCAACGCATCGACCTCGTCCGCGGTGAACACGCCGCGCACCATGCAGTAGCCTTCCGCCTCCAGCTGGTGGGCCGCGGGCGATGCGGGCTCGTTGCGATATCTTAAGGTCCCTTGGGTGCGATGAATCATGGCATTCCTCTCTTTGGCGCTGCTCAGTTTAGCGCTCGCCTCTTCCTCTCCACAGGCTACCTTACACTACCAGGGAATGCCCGTGTCGTGACAGTCTAAGAAGAACAAGTGTGGAGAGACCCCGCTCCCTGTTTTGTGAACGCATAGGTAAAACCCGGGAATTTGCTGAGCGTGAGCGTGAACCCAAGTGTGTGACCACGCTAGCTTAGTATCGATTATACTCACCCGCGTGTCCGCCCGACATGGATAGGTCGTTAGAATGAAAATTCTTGCACCGCTCGTTAGAGCATCGGCGCTTGCCGCGATGCTTTATACCCCGGCAACGCTTGCCGAAAACTGGGAAGTGACACAAGGGCTCGGTGATGTCACGCTCGTGAGTTACACCGACCCGGTGCTTGCTCGCGCCTATGTGTCATTCAGTGTCGGCATGGGTGCTAACCATGAGGGTGCCAGTCAAGACGGACTGGCGCACCTTGCTGAGCACGTTGTGCTATCTCAACCGACCTTCGACACTCAACGACGGCATGAGAGCGTTCAAGCGCTTGTCGGTCGGCTTGGAGGAAGTCTGAACGGTCAAACCTCGGCCTCATCTATGCAGTTTGTCTGGTCCATTCCCAGCCGGAACACAGGCCTCGTATTCGATAGGTTAAGGCGGTCTTTACGCACCACGCCCAGTATCGCAGTTGTCACAAGAGAGGTGCGTACGATCCGGGTTGAACTCGAATCTCGCGCTCGGTCGAGGCAGTTCGTGGAACTGAAGGAGCTGGCGCGCATAGCCAATCCTGATCATGACTGGCACAGAGCTGCCGAACAGACGAAGTGGCTCGACGATACCTCACCGGGTCAGTTGATCACTCACCTCGAGACTTATCTGACAAGGGTGTCCAAACAACCCGTCTATCTTGTTGTGATCTCGCAGCACAGTCATGAGGAGCTTAAGGCCCTTCTCAATCTGACAAACTCCAAAACTCCATCGCGCGAGCGGAGTGATCGCGCGCAACCAACCGACCTGTTTCGAGACTTCGGAGTACAGACCGTCACCCCAAATGGCGGTGAGGTACTTGAACTCACACTGTGGTTCCACTTGTCGGCGAAGCGGGATGTAGTGCTTGCCTCTAGTTTCCTGTTGGACCACTTGTCGGGTTCTGGAAAGCTCGCTCGGTATTTGCGCGAGCAAGGTTTAGCTACACGGCAATCTGCAGGGCTGACAACAATCTCCGATCAAGAAGTGCTTCTGAACGTCAGGTTTGGTATCACGGATACCATGGCGGTCGACGACATTGTGAATGCGTTTTTCGACTTTCAGGCCGTTTTAGAGTCCATTGTCAGCGACGATCGATACATCGCAGAGTTTCTAACCAAGAAACGGCTGATCGACAGACGTTCGATCCATCAGAACCCACGGGAAGCTGCGTTAACACTATCGCGCCGCCTTGCCGAAAGTTCGGACCTGAACGCGTTGGATGCCGGGTCCATAGGCGGCGCTCCGCTATCAGACCTCTTGGCTCAGATAAACCCGGACCGGTTGATCGGTACAGTTTACGCGCACCAACAAGGTGGACAACGGCTTGATGCGAAGAGAAGGCAAGGTGCTTGGACCACCCGCGATCCGGAGCAGATCAGCCGACTGAGGCCCATGCTCGACGCTATTGCTCCGGAACTGAATCCTCCAAGAGAGCTCGCGAAACGGCATGTCCAGAAAACTGGCCCGGTCACCCTCCTCATAGAGCCTAACTCAGAACTTAGCAGTACTGACGTCTGGTTCCGTGGTGTATTGACAAGTGGACATCGGTCGATTGCAGAAGACGCCTTGCGGTCCATCCTGACGCTCATTCTGATGCAGCGCCTAGATCTACATGCAGGTCGCGCGGCAAGACTTGGCGATTCCCTGCAATTCGCGCCAACACATTCGGGGGTCTTGATTCAGTTGGGAGGGAACTATCGAACGTCACTTGCCAGATTGGACGTTGTTACCCGATCTCTTCAGACGCTGAAGACGGATCCGGAAGAATTTCGACGACAGAAGAATCGGTTCATCGACTACGCGCGGTCGTTGATGGGACCGCCGTCGATTTCCTCAAGTCAGTTTAGGATGAGTTCGCTCCTCAACGGGAACCAAGACCCACTCACGTATCTGGGCAGCATTGAGGATCTGACGTTTTCGAAATTTAATGAATGGCTGCAGAAGTTCACCCGTAAGATGCGTCTCAGAGGGGTCGTCGTGGGGGCTGTTCCCTCTGACTATTCGCTGCCGGATTCCTTGTTGCGATCCGATGTCACGAGTTTCGAAAACGAACATGTCGATAGCGGCGGCATCCACACGTTTGTCCAAGAGCTGTCGGCGACAAACAGCGCTTTATTTGTTCACATCGAGGCGGCAACTGACCGCGAGGCCGCAGCTTTGAGAATCGCCAAACCTATACTGCTGGGCTACTTAAAAAATCAACTTAGATTTCGCGCCGAGGGCAATCCTCTCTACGAACTAAAAGTCAACCAAGTGGATAGGCGGGGTAAGGTAGCCCTGCTCATAAGTATCGGTGTCCCGAGCTTGGACCTGCAAGAACCAGCGGAGTACATCGATCGATTGGTCTCGGGATTTAGAGCGTATCTTCAAGACTTCAACTCAGAGTCATTTGTTGTCGCAAGACAGCTTGCCGCAGATGCGGGGCCAAAAAGCCAGCGCGAACTCGCCAAGAACGTCCTCACCTTCCACCGACTGACCAAGACACGGGGCTTTACCGTGCGGGATCTAGAAGGTCTAACAGCTCAAATGACTCAAGA
>JBCCHL010000008.1:0-53087 GCA_039028775.1 Pseudomonadota bacterium
CAAAAGCAGACATGCATTGTCGATTAAATTGTCTGTACAAGTTTTCTTAGATGTACTTACTGTCCATATAACGGTGGGATGCAGGGCAGTATTGGTACGTCCCACCGCGGGTTACCCAGACGCCGGGTACCCGCGCCAGCGCCTCATTGATATGGGTCGCGGCAATGGTGCGGATTTCCTGGGCACCCAAGGTTGATTTGCTGCCCACATCCCCCAGTCGGCTGTGGATACTGCTCGCCCTGACCACAATCTCTTCGAGTGCAGCGCCCGCCGTCGGTGCGCTCGAATCATCTGCCTGCAGCGGTACACAAAGCGCCAACACCGCCACCCCAAGAACCGCCCGAGCAGGTTGGGACCAAGCCCGGGATTTACTTCTCTCCCACATGGAATATTTCTCTTGTCTCTTGTCCAAAAACGCGCGGCACCGTACCCCAGGCGTCCGTCAGTTTCAACGTCGCTCCAGATCAGCGCCGGTTGCCGGTGCGGGCCCGTTCGGGTGTGCGTTCCAGGCCGGTGAAGCGCAAAAATTCCTCAATCCAGTGCTTCTCGAGGCGCATGCGCATTTTGAAGTAGGGGCCGCGGGAGGTATAGCGGGCACCAACGAAGTCATCGTCGTCAAAACCGGTGACGTTATAACCCAAGCTGAGCCACATATTATCGAACAGGCTGCGACCGAGGGACACACCCGCACTGTAGCGCAACACATCAGCATCAACAGAGTGACGCGCGCTGCCGTGCAGGCCAATGTCCCACCTGCGGGCAAGATCGTAGCGATACTCAACCCCGTACAACGCGGTGAGCGCCGAGTACTCCGCGTCATCGATGTGGTCGATCACATACTTGATACCGAGATGCAGGGCCAACTGATGGCGCCCGGCGGGTTTGTAGTTCAGCGCCAGATTGTTCACCAACTTACGGCTGCGGATGTCAAAGTCGCCATCGAGGCGCTCCGCCAGGGTCAGATCGAGGCGATTGAGCCAGGTCCAGGCGCTGTCTTGTGGACGCCAGACGCCGCCGATCCGCACGTCACCGGTGCGGTTGCGTGCCCCCAGGTCGGTTTCTTCGTCGACCAGACTCATACTCGCCGACAACGCCCGGCCTTCCGCCAATTGGCGCGTCGCACCCGCCAGCCAATTCCATTTGTCCGACAGATCACCCTGGTGGAACTCCAGGCGGGTGGTGGCGTTCCAGGTCTCGCGCTGATAGCCGAGGCCGACAAAACTGGCGGTAAAGTCGTTGTTGACGGAGCCGGAGGCCACCGGGGCGGCTGGGTTGAACACCCCCGCACCCAGACTGTTCGACGACCCGAGCAGCTGATCGCCGCGTAGCGTATCCACCCGATCGAGCCCGAAGTCGAGCAGCCAGTGCTGATCCATGCGTACCTGTTGCAGCAGGCCTGTGGTCGCGAACAAGCGTTCGCCGTCTTCGCCCTGGGCGCGGGACAGGGTGCTGGTGACATCGGCACCGCGCCAGGGCCGCGCGCGGACCCCAAAGCGGGTGTCCCGGGTATCCGCCGCATCCCCAAAGCCGAACTCCTGCTCGGCGATGACGTCCACCCCACCGAACAACTTGTACTCCGCGCCGACGATTGCCCGCGACGGATAGTCACGGGACCCACTGTCCTGCAACCCTACCTCGGCGTCCGCGCGCAACAGCAGGCGGTTGCCCAACACACCGCGGCTGGCCCCCGCCAGCAGCTGGGCGGTGCGCACACGCTCATCCAGCGACGTCTCCTCCTCGAGACCGCGCGCACCGAAGGCGAGCTGGGTGCGGCCGGCCTGATAGCGCGCGATCGCATCGACGATGCTGCGCTGCGCATCGGTTTCGAGCAGGCGCTGATTGAAGGCGCGCGCAGTCAAAAGCCAACCCTCCAGGGGGCGATACTCCCCTTCCACACCAAAACTGCGGGTGCCGGCTTCCAGCACGGACTGCTGTCCCAGGCCAAAGGCGGTGTCGGTGGAGCGTGCATACACCTGGCCGGCCAACTGCTCTCCCTGATGTCGGTAGCGCAGCAGGTAGCCATCGCCACGCCCACCGGTGCCGTCGCTGCGCGCCACTTCTGCCACGATCTCACGCTGTTCGTCCATCTGCCAGGTGAAGTCGAGCCCGATCAGATCCCCACCGCTCAACACGTTGTCGTCCTGCACATAGGTCAGCGACACCTCGCTGTCCTGATCGTCCAGGCGATATGCGACACGCCCGCCGACCACCAGTTCATCCTCCCCATTGCGCGGGTCGGTTTCGTACTCGACGACTATGAAGGTCGGGTTGAAGTTGCGGTCTTGACTCGCGATCGGTTGTTTAAAGATCAGGGTGCCGCGCTCGTAATCGATGGTGTAGTCCACAAACCTCGTTAGGGTCTGCTCCTCGATGACCCGCTCGGTGCGAAAGCGGTCGCGGGTGACGACGCGCAGCAGTTCGCTGTTGCGCACCACGTCGCTGGCGGACAGGCGATAGACGCCGCTGGTCCCATCGCCGGCCAGTTCATCGCGCACAAAACTCTGCGTGGTGCTGGCGGCAAACCCCCGCACCTCAACGTGGGTGCCGAAGTAGCCGCCGTGGATACCGTTCAAGCGTCGCTCGTAACGGCTCAGCTCGGCGCGCGAGAGTTCGGTATCGAAGTCACCAAACCCGCCGATGAGGCGCGCGCGCTCCATCTTGAAGTAGAACTTCTGTCGACTCTGGGCATCCTGCAACTGGGTCGTGCCATCGCCATAGAGCGTATAGAAGCGATTGGGGTCGATCTGTTCTCGAATCTCCCGGGCAAAGGCCTTGTCGGTGTCATAGGCCGCGGTGATCAGCCAATCGCCGCGGACCATCCCTTTGGCATAGAAAGCCACCCGACCGTCGCGCAACAGATCGCTGTCATCCGCGGTGCCGCGTTCGATGTCTTGTGCACCCACCACCCCTTCGGCCAGACCGACCAGGATCCAATCCCGCACCCCAGGGGTGAGGCGAGCGCGTATCCGCTCACTGCGCACCTGATCGAACTGAAAACGCAATTCGACCTCACCCGTGATGGTGGTCGGCTCGAGTTGCAGGTAGGCGATCCCATCCTCGATCACCTTGTAACGCTGATTTGAGAAGTCAGCCAGTTTGGTTTCCAGGTGTTTGGTCTTGTCCAGCGGTGCATACGGCGCGGCTACCGTGAACTCGCCGGTGGTACCGGCCCGCAAGGGGTAGCCCGCCCGGTCATAGAAACGAATCGCGAGCATCGGCGGATGCAGGCCGTCTGCCACCAGGTAGGATTGCTCCGGCAGCCACTCGGCCCGGGCTGGCGCCCCGGAGTAATGCACCTGACGGGTGTAGGTCTGCACCAGCTCACCGTCCGCATCGAGCATCTGGGCGCTGAGCACGCTGTCCGCTTCCGGGATCGAGACGTTGTCCCATACGCTCAAAGTCTTACCACTGCGCGGCAGACGCACGGTGCCTTCGAAGGTGAGTGGACTAACCAGTTTGCCATCGACCAGCAACTGAGGACGCAGGTCGGTTGCGTGCATCAGCGCAACCTCGAGCGCCGGATCGGTGGGGTTGTGGCGGCGCGGTGGCCACAGAATACCCTCCTCACTCGCGCGGGACTTAGCCCACGCCTGGGAAAATTCCGGCGCATCATCCTGCGCCTGTTCCGGAAGGATGTAGGGTTTGCGCTGCTGGGCAATCGCCTTTTTGTTCACGTCCGTGCGCACGGTATTGCTGCGACTGCGGCTGCCACCGGTACCCGGTTCATGCACCCCGGCGCGAATGTCCACGCTGGGCGGTTTTTCCACATCCGGCTGCGGGCTTAGCTCGCTCTGTGGCAGAGCCTCTGCATTCGCGCGCTGTGCGCGCTGCAACGCAGCGCTATTGCCCGACTCTGGACGATACTCGCCCTCCTTGACCGCGAGCGGGTCCGCACCCGAGACCACCTCGGTCCAGTTCGACGGCCAGTAGACCGACAACTTGTTCGTATTGACCTGTGTGCGATAGCTGGCGTCCGCGGTATGGACCCGGGTATAGGTCTGGGTTACCAGTTCGCCTTCAGGCCGCAGCACATCGGCATGAAACTGCAACACGTGAGCAAACGCCTCGGAGCTGCCGGGGAGACGGAAATTGATCGCTCCCGCGGCGATCTGCGGGTCCCGCACGGAATTCCCGTTCAGACGCGCCGAGCCGGGAACATAGCTGAGCTGATCATCGAGCAGCACGGTGCTGATCATACGCTGCAGCGGGACGCTCCCACCGCGCAGGTGCAACGTGTAAAGGATCTGCCGTTCGGCAACCTCGGCGTCGAGGCGCGTGACCAGCTCGCTCGCCGCCCCGGCGATCGGTCGCAGGGCAAAGTCGGCACGCCAAAGCGTTCCACCTTGGACGTCGACGAATCGTGCGTGACCTTGTTTCGGCGCGCGGCTGTTCTGCTCACAGTTCACCGGCTCGAATCCGGGCGGCAAGGTCGCCGCATCTATCTGCACCGTGTGGGTGCCCGGCTCCACCTCGGCAAAGTGATACTTGCCGTTCGCGTCGGTCACCGCGAACTCTCCGGTCTCCAGCCACACCCGCACCCCTTCCTGTGGCTCGCGCGTCTGCGCATCGCACTCGCCCATGGTCACCCGGCCCATCAGGATCGCCTGGTCAGCAAACAGATCCTCGCGAATCTCGATCGTGGCACTCGCCTCGTTACTGCTGTTGATATCCGCCCCGGTGGCGACGACCACGTTGCGCGCAGTGCCCTCGCGGGCGCCCACCGTCACCTCTACCACATAGCTGATCTGCACGCTCTGTCCCGGCGCAACCGTGCCCGGTTGGATGTCCAACGTGCGCGCCGCCGGTCCGATCGTGGGATCAGCGGCAGGCTGACCGTCGACGCGCAGCGATCCGGCGACGTAGCGCAGGCCTTGCGGGAGCGTATCGCGCAGCCCTATCGCATTGTTGGTCGCGGACGTCGGCGTGGTGGTCAAGGTGATCAGGTATTGGACAAAGTCACCGGGCGCAGCAACATCCTTGCTCGCCTGTTTGCTGAGGAAAAGATCAGCACCGACGGGGTCGAGCGGCACATCAAAGGCGAAGGGATTGCCCGGCGTCACCACAAAGGGTTGCCCGCGTGAACCGGGTTGCAGGACATAAGGTCCGTTGGGCAGCGCGTTGAGAAGCGCATCCGCCACCTGGGAAGGAAACGCGAATCGCGCATCCTGGGCGATGCTCAGTCGATAGGTGCCCGGCGCGATCACCGGGAAGAAAATGGTGCCGGGCGTAAGATCATAGGTCTGCCCGCCCGCATCCACCACCTGCCCACCGGACGTGATCGTGGCGGGATAGGCGGTGACGCCATCGGCGGCAAAGACCGCACCGTCGGCGGGTAGCCCGGTCACATCATCGATCAGCGTGACCCGGGCGCCATCGATCGCGCTGCCATTGACGCTGTAGAACACCACAAAGCCCGGATCGAGACTGGCCACCCCGGTTGCGGTGTCACCATTGTCGTCAGGATCCACGTAGGCGATGTCGACCCCGGCACCCGCCGAGGCCTCGAGCACACAGTTGTTAGGAGTGACGCTCGCATCGCTGGCGGTCTGAACATAACCCGTGAACTCGCCGGTGGATGCGCCGGTTTCGGTCAGGCGCAGCCTCTCGGCATCTTCGCCGGGTACCAGCGTAAGGGTGACTTCGATCTGATCGGCAGCAAACGGATCAAGATCCTGATCGCGATCCGTCACCTTGATAAAGATGACGTCGCCACGCACGAATCGCGCGCTCTGATCGTTCAGGGTCAGCGTCGCCGGCAGGCTCAAAGTGCCCGAGGCCAGGCTCACCGGTGCGGGTGCCGGGCCAAAGCTAGCGTTGACAAGGCACGCGACGGGCTGGACGAGTTGGGAATTGCTCGCGCTGGACGGATCCTGCAACCCAAACACTTCAATGCTGGAAGGAGCCGGCGACAGCGGCGCGATGTCGAGGGGAATGTCCACCCGCACCGCGGGACCGTTGTCGAGCCCAAATGCCGTGCCCCGGGAGGCATCGCTGAGAAAATAGGGTGCGCCGGGGAGCGCCTGTAAATCCGCATCCGCCACCGCTGAAGGAAACACAAAACGATTGGGTGGGGTCACCTGCAGGCGATAGGTACCCGGCGGCACGTAAGGAAAACGATACTCACCCGGAGCTGCGTTCAAGGTGCTATCGCCGGAGCGTATGGCCGCGTCAACTGGGGTCACACCATCGTCGGCAAACACTTGCGCTCGCACGCCCGTCGCGGTATCGATCAGCTCGACAAGCGCCGCGTCGACCGGTTGGCCGGAAGATGTTGCGAACACCAGCGCCGCGGGATCCACGAGCACCGCATAGCTCGCCTGGTCGGCTGAGTCGTTGGCATCCACATAGCTCACCTCGACCGACTCGTTGCGCCCGGTCTGGATCAAACAGTCATCTACCGTGGGGACTCCGGCCTCGGTGGGTACGTACCCCACAAACACACCGCTGTCCGGCAGGGTTTCGACGATCCGTATAAGTTCGCTGTCACCGCGCCCGGTGGTCACGGTCACCAACACTTCGTCGTTTGCTCCGTTGTCGAGATTGGCGTCGGGGTCGATGACAAACAAGAACAGGGATGCCCCGGCTTTGAACACATTTTGGGGTGCGAGCGCCAGCGCATCAGGCAGCGTTAGATTGCCGCCGGCAAAGGAAAACGGGTTGGCGAGTAGGGTTGTACCACCGCCGCTCACACAGGTGGCGGGCGCGACCGGCAGCGTCTGGGCACTACCCGATCCCGGGGCGTGCTGATAGACGTTGATGCTGGAATTCACCCCAGCGCCTCCTCCCGGGGGTTGGAGCACAAGCGTGATGGTTTCGGAATACGACAGACCGCCAAGGTCGGTAGTGGTCACCTGCAGAACAACGGTCTCACCGAGATTCAACGCGGTGTCATCGAGTAGCTTCAACACGCCGTTGACCACCTCAAAGCGTGGGTCGTCGACCGTATAGGTATGGGCATCTCCCGCGTCCGGATCCACGGTCGCCAGACCGGTCACCACAGCGCCGGGGATACCCGCGCTGACCGCCAGATCATCGAACACGATGTCGGTCGGCGCTTCGTTCACATTGGTCACCACCACCGTGACGCTGGTGATCAATTCACCACCCGCACCATCGGTCACGGTGACCTGTACATCGATGGTAGGTTCCGCTTCGAAATTCACGCTTTCGGTACTGACAAGTCTCAGCACGCCCGCGACCACTTCGAACCGCGGGTCGGCAACGGCAAACGTATGCGCATCTCCAGGATCGAGATCTGTCACGACAAGAGTGCCAACAACCGCGCCGGGCGTGTTTTCGGCGATCGTGTCAGGGCCGAGGGCCACCGCCACCGGAGGGCTGTTGCCCGCACCCGGATCGGTGAACAGCGTTAGATCATCGGCCACTGATAGTGGATTACCACCGACTGAAAAGTCGACCACCGCCGTGTTGGTGATCGGTGTATTCGGTGGGATCGCCGCCACAGGTGCCGCAAGGGCAAGGACACAGAGCGACAGAAATGCGAAGCGCGTCGCGCGCAAGAATTGAATTCCAGAAACGGCGAAGAGCAGGTGTCCCAAGTGGTACACCTGCCCTCCTTCCCGATCACGGGATACTTGTAAAGAAGCCGTCCTGGACATCTTTTACGCTAACGCACCACGTTGGTGGTTACGCTCAGGGCGTGTCGTCAACCGTGACAACGTAGGCGACGTAGCCGTTTTCGGCAGCGTCACAAGCACCCAGATTGGCGTTGTTGATCTCAGGATCCGAACCCGCAAAGGTGGTCGAGACCAGAACACCGCCGGCGCAGTCCTGGGTATGATACTCGCCATTGGCCAGAACCCCGGCGGCGAGCGTGAAGTTGACCGGCGTGCCGTTGATCGTCACGCTGATCGACGCCGGCAGATTGATGTTCGCCGGTGCTTCACCAGTGGTATTGCCAGGATCGACGGAGGCATCCGAGATGTCGTCCGTGATGATCACACTGCTGGCGTCCAGACCCGCATCCGCATTGACGCCGATCACGTACAGCAGCAACGCACCGGGAATGGCCTTCGGATTCGCGGCCGTTACCGCGCCAACGCCATCATAGCGATTGCCAGAAACCGGATCCCAGATGACCTCGACCACCTTGGCGATACCCAGCGCCACGCGCGTGCGGAAGCCCGCTGCGTTGGATGCCTGACCGTCGAAGTCCGCATCGTCAGCGTTGGTCGGACCGGGAAGACCGGCGAGGAAGTCAAAGCCTTCGTCATCGCCCAGGGTACTGCCGCTGAAGGTATCCGCGAATACCGTTTGTACGGTGTCTTTGTTGTCGGCGATATCCGATGGCGTGCCGCTCGGGCTGATGTTGCCGCTGTCGTCGTTGCCGATGACAACCCCCGCACTCGCGACGGCAGCCACCAGCGTATACGCCTGATAGAAATCCGACGCCGTGCCGCCGGCGACATCGATCGATACCGATATCGTGCGCACGTCATCCTCAAGCAGGGTACCGGTCAGCGCATAGACACCATCGGAGTTCCCGAGGGTATTCTCACCACCGTCCAACACCCCATCACCATTGGTATCTTCCCAAACCGTGATGTTGGCGGGCGTGATCGCCGTGGCGCCGATGGCGCTGAAGCCATCCACCTGCTGCAACGCCTGGTCGATAAGCGCGATGACCACGTCCACCGAATCGTTGGAGTTGTTGGTCACGTTGAATTGTATGCTCGACGCCGTACCCGCCCCCTGGTTCTGCCCGGGAAGGGCCGAAACCCAATCGGCTTGCGGGGTGGTCACATCGAGACGAAGCTTTCGGTCCACCGTAAAGTCCACCGATGTCGTATCGGATTGGGCCACGGAATTGACTGAATAATTGATGGTGACGCTGTTGGTGACAACAACGTTAGCGTCAGTGCCATCGGCAAAAGCCCAGGAGGCCAGCGCCAACAGGCACAATCCGCACAGCGTGCGGCAGGTGCGTTTGAGGTACTGCATTACAAGCATCCTTCTCAAATTTTAAAGATCGCCGCGAGTATTTTCGCGGCGCCCTACGCAGTTGGAGCACACTTAACAAGCGTGCCCCACCAGACGTTCTTATACCGCTGGCGCAAGTCGGCGACAGCGGATGTTCAATTTTGTGACGGCGGCAAAACAGAGCCGCGCACCAGCTACTGCAGGCGCACGTTAAAGGCGACCTCTGCGCTCTCACCGGGCAGGAGTGCGGGCGCATACACCCACCGTACGGCGGTGTAGTGCTCGGCCTTGGCCAACATCTGCTCGCCATCTCGTTCAACCAAGAGTTGTTCCGGGCTGGCATAACGCTCGCCATCGAGAGAGAAGAGAATCTGGGCGTCCGAGCCGCTCGCGGTGCCGTCGACATATACGGTGTGTTCCGGCACGTGGTCGGTGATCACTATGGTGCCGGCGTCTATCGCAGCCTCACCCTTGTTGGTAAAGGTCAGCTGGTAGCGGAGTTCGTCCCCCGGGATGATACGATCCGCAGCGACGAGCTTGCGTTGCACGGTGCCATCCGCCGTAACTTCCACATGTACCTTCTTGATCGTGTTCGCGACGTCGAGCTGAGCATGGGCAGCAGCGCTCAACGCGGCCAAACCCAGAAAGGCAACCCCACGCGCAATTTTTCTGAGACTTCTAGACATTCTTGACTCCTTGCTTTGTTAAACTCGTTAAAGAACCGTGACCTGAAATGTCACGATGACATCCGGACTACCGCCCGTGACATCGCCGCGGTCGACCGAAACGGTCGAACTGCCCGCGTCGAAACCAGATTCATCGACCCCGGCCGGAGCGAAGTCGTCGTCTTCGGCCACGCCATCGACCAGGAGGGAATTGGCCACGTAGCTGACCTCGGCTGGCAACACATCGCTGATCACCAGCGCTTCGGCCGTACCGGTACCGGCCACGCTGACCTGCAGTTGATAGGTGATGACAGAGCCAGGCACTACCGTGGTGCCGCCAAAGGGATCGAGCACGGTCGGCGCGGTCTTGACGACGGTCACGACCGCATTGCTCACCTCATAACGACCGGTGGTGCGGATCAGCAGATTGGCGGTGTCGTTGCTCGCACCTACAACCGCGGCCCCACCGCCGTCGCCTTGGCCGGCGTAAGAAGTGCCGGGGGTCGGCCAGGCAACGGCGTCGGGGTCATCCGTGCCGGCCTGATTGATGATGGTCTGCGCAATCGCACGCAGGGCGATATCACCGATATCGTTTTGGCTTAAGCCCGCTCCGATGTCGGCGCTGACATAGACCACCTGAGCCTGATCTTCAGCGAGGTTAGGATCTCCCGTGCCCGGCACGTAGGCGGTGTCGCCGCCGATCTGCAGTCCGGGGATGGCGTTGCTCTCGAGGTAGAGCTGGGTCAGGCTGGGATCAAACCCGCCCTCTGCGACGTTATCCTCCGCGACGATGCGATAGATCTCGGGGCCATTGCCGGTGTTGGTCACGGTGAATTGCAAAATCGCACCGGTCGCCGGCGAACTCACCGGGACATTGCCGCCATTGTCGTTGACGGCGACGGCGTCGAGCAGTTCATCCACCACGGTCACGACCGGGGTGCTGCTCACCGGCGGCTGTGCCGCCCCGGCAATTTCGTAGGCGACCGTTGCGGTATTGGAGATCGATACACCAGCATCGGTGCCGAGCGCGGCAACGCTGTCAACATAAAGGCTGCACAACGCGCAGACCGCGACGGAAACTGTGCGCCACAAGGGTACTTCTGAGTGGGCTGTCACTGGCCACCTTTCTCTTTATCCATTAAAGAAATCAGATGGTTATGGAATCCCCGGTGGCGTTCTGTGAACTGCATCAAAACGCAAAAAAATGGTCAGCGCTTTGACACCGCCGCTACATCAGCTTTTACATTTGTGGGGCGGGTGCGGCCGCTAATGTGAAGGATGTCACAGAACACTGGGCCACGGCCGCGCCAGTGTCGTAGTTCTGACAGCGGCGGACCGGCGCAAGCAAAACCGGCCTCGAGCTAGTCGCGCAGCAGGATCTCGATGTGTTCAAGTTCAGCGGAGTACTCGATGAACGCCTCGCCATTGTCCAGCATCGTGCGCACGCGGCTGCGCTTTTCGGCAAGCGTATAGTCCCGATGGCCATAGTCGGTCCCTTCGCGCAGCACAAAGGCATCGATGACCCCGGTCAGGGCCGCGGGAGAGAGTTCGTCATGGGGTATGCGCACGCCGGGGGTTCTCACAGGGTCGGACAGAGTGACCATGCTAACGTTTTTTCGACCGGATGCACCGCAATGTCGCAAACTGGGGTCTGATCGGCTGATCGAAAGGACCCGCGCCTGCTACAATCAGCAAGTGTTCGGCAGTCTCAGCGCGTCCCGGAGAATGGTAAGCTGTTTGTCCATAAACATGTGACCAAGCACTCATCCTCATTGCGTGCAGCTTGAGTTTTGCGTGCCTAGATGCGTTACTGCCACCCTTTGTATAACCGTTGTTCCACCGGGACTGGGAACCAGATCATGAGCGAACAGGATCACATCCTTGTAGTCGAAGACGAGCCCATCACACGCGAGCAACTCGTCGCCTATTTTGAGGATGAAGGCTATCGCGTGTCGTCGACCGGATCAGGCGACGAAGTCTATAAAATCGTCCGCGACACCGACGTCATTCTGGTGTTACTGGATATCAAGCTGCCCGGCAAAGACGGTCTGACCCTGACCCGCGAGATTCGCGCCCACCACGACATCGGCATCATCCTGGTCACCAGCAAACAGGAACAGATCGACAGGATTCTCGGCCTGGAGAGCGGCGCCGATGATTACGTCACCAAACCATTCGATCCGCGCGAGCTGCTCAGCCGAGCCCGCAATCTGATCCGACGGGTGCAGATACAGCAAACCCAGCGCAAGCGTAATCATCTGCGCACATTCCTGGGTTGGTCGCTGGATTTGAACAAGCGTGAACTGACCTCCCCCGACGGTGAACTGGTGCAATTGTCCGCCGGCGAATACCAACTGGTGCTCGCTTTCATGGAGCAGGCAGGCGAGGTCATGAACCGCGATCAATTGATGAATCGCATTCGCAACCGTGAGTGGTTCCCCGACGATCGCTATATCGACGTCCTGGTTGGACAACTACGCAAGAAGCTGGGTGAGCGCGCGTCGAACGCCAAGATCATTGCGACCATCCACGGCACCGGATACCTGTTCACGCCCGAAGTTGCCTGACCCTTTTGCGGGGCGGGAAGGGGCGCAGGAAAGGTCATGGAAGAACTGGTCTACGAGAGC
Organism: Pseudomonadota bacterium; assembly: GCA_039028775.1. Taxonomy (GTDB): domain Bacteria; phylum Pseudomonadota; class Gammaproteobacteria; order Pseudomonadales; family Azotimanducaceae; genus UBA4421. The sequence continues at coordinate 12,233 of JBCCHL010000008.1, forward strand.
AGTAGCACCAAGGTATATCGCGGGCGTTTTGAACAACGCGCGGCGATCTACAAGATGCTCAAGGAAGACGCCCGCTCTCCCACCTCGATCGCACGCTACCAGCGCGAGTTTGAACTCAACCGTTCGCTGACCAGTCAACAAATCTGCCAGGCGCTCGACTACGACGAGCACACCCACACAATCATCTTCGAAGACCTCGGTGGATTCTCTCTGCGCGAGTATCTGCGCCAGTTCGATCTGACCTTGGATGAGCGCATCACGCTCGGTCGCGATATCGCCCGCGCGCTGCAGTCCATCCACGATGAGGGGGTCATCCACCGGGACATCAATCCCGGCAATATCCTCGTGATACCGGCACCAAGTGGCCAAGACAGTGACGCTGATCTCGAAGTTCGCCTGATCGATTTCGGTCTGGCGACGCTCACACCCCAGGCCTTACCTCAATTCGAGCAGTCCACCTCGCTCACCGGCACGCTGCCCTACATCTCCCCCGAACAGACCGGACGGGTCAACCGGGTCATCGACTATCGCGCTGATCTCTACTCCCTGGGGGTGACGCTGTTCGAGTTGTTCAGTGCCCGCCTGCCTTTCACCCAGCAGGACCCGCTGGAACTTATCCACGCACACATCGCGTCAACCGCGCCCAACCTCAGCGAGTTGGCCCCCCACGCACCTGAGTGGCTGGGCGAGATGATCGCCAAGCTCCTCGCCAAACAACCGGAATCACGCTACCAGAGCGCGGCCAGCATCGCGGACGACATCGATACGGCGCTGCGTCAGGGCAACGTGGTCCCGTTTCGGCTGGGACGCACAGATCGACCCGGGCAACTCGTGTGGCCGAAAAAGCTCTATGGCCGCGGTCGTGACCTGGCGACCTTGACCGATTTTTTTGAGCGTGCGCGGCAGGGAGAGACCCTCTTCGCCAACGTGAGTGCCCCACTGGGTCTGGGCAAGACCGCGCTGTGCGAACAACTGCTGTTGCAGGCCGCCGGCACCCGCGCCCTGACCGCTACGCTGCACGCGAGCACCATCGATTTCACCGATACGGACACGCTGTGGATCGAAGCCTTGAAACCGATCATCCGCCAGATCCTCTCGCTCCCCGACGACCACAGCAACCAGTTGATCGCCAGCCTGGAGCAACACAGCAACAAACACACCTCATGTCTGCTGCCTTTGATCCCCGAGTTGGACACGCTGGTACCAGAGGTCTACGGCAGCCCTGGATTGCCGCGCAAAGGCATCAACACCATCCTCGAGAGCATCACCGGTCATAGCCTTGTTATCGTGCTCGAGGATGCGGACTGCATCCCTCAGGAATGCCTGGAGGCCTTCAACGAACTCGCGCTCAACCACAATAACATCCTGGTGGTCGGGACCTGGGAGGAATTCGACGAGACGCTGTTTGTCAGTCCCCGCATCGCGACCAAGTCCACGCTGCTGGAGCTGACCACCTTGACCAAGGGTGATCTGCGTGAACTGCTCGGCGACATGTTGAGCCACAGCGAATCACGCGTGCGCGAACTCGCAAGTCAGGTCCACACCAAGACCGACGGCATTCCGAGCCTGGTCCACGCGTTGATCGCGGAGTTACACAGCGCCGAACATCTATCCTGGGATCGCTTGTCGGGCTTATGGACCTGGGACATCGACGAAGTGCGACGCTTCTTCTTCAACGGCAACTCGGACGACCGCATCGCAAAGCTGATCGACGAACTGCCACCGGAATGCACGGAACCGCTCTGTGTTGCGGCCTGTTACGGTGAGACTTTCGAGGTCGACCTGATCGCGACAACCCTGCAACAGACCGCCACCAACGCGGCGCAGCGTTTACGCCCCGCCGTTCACATCGGCATTCTCACGCGGGTAGCGGACACGGGCTATCGTTTCACGCACCACCGCATCCGTGCCTCGTTGTACGAACGTATCCCGGAGGCTGACAAACAGCGTCTCCACCAGATGCTGGCCCAGGCCATCCCGAGCACGGCCGACACCGCCATCGCCGTTGCGCACCATCTCAACATGGCAACCGACCCGATCCTCGCGCGCGACAGCGCGCGCACGGAGGCGGCGCACGCCAACCTAATGGCCGGACGGGGTGCGCTGGCGCAGGGGAATTTCCAGATCGCCTACAAGTACAGCCGTATGGGACTGCTGCTCGCTCGCGACAACAACGAATCGGCTCTGTATCTAGAGTTGAGCGAGTGCGCGGCGGAGGCGGCATTCTTGTGTGGCGATTTCACGCACATGGCCAACGTGTTAGCCAACGCTCCAGACAGCTCGGCTCTGGCGCAGATACAGATGCGGGCAGCGGTGGTGCAGGGCAAATTTCGCAGCGCGACAACCTTGAGCGAGATCGAATTGTCCCGCTCGAGCCTGTCCTATCCCCGGCGCAAGCGGCTCAACCCGCTACAGCGCTGGATTCGAACGCTGTCCCACAAAAACACGCCACTGCCCGTTCCCTTGCCCAAACTCACCAATGCCCAGCTGCGCCTGGACGCGCGCTTCATCGGCTATCGGGCCCATGCCCGCCTGCATCTGGGTGATGCGGGAGATCACGCGATGGAAGATGCGCTCATCAGAGCCGCGAGCACTCACGGCTACAGTGGCGAGATCGCCTTTGCGCTAGCCATGCGCGGTGTGGAACACCTGATCGGCGACGAGCCCGAGCGCGCGCAAACCTGCGCCACACAGGCGCGACTGGTGGCCGAGCAATTTGTAAACGATGCGTTTGCAATTCGGGCCCTGAGCGTCGTCAACGGTCTGGTCGACCCCTGGTTCGGCAACTTCGACGTCACCGTGCGCAACCTCTTGGACACCGCGCCCCGCTCCATGGCGGTCAACGACTTCGAGTTTGCGGCCACGGCCGGTGCACTACACGCCACCAACGGCTTTATGCGCGGCCTGGAACTCGGATCATTGAAGCGGGTCATCAGCGATCAGACCATGCATCTGGCGGCTTACGGACAGATCACCGGGCTGTCGATCGCTCACTTCGTGTTGCAGATGGTCGCCAGCCTTCTCGCCCAGCCGTTGGAAGACCAGACCGAACAGGCCTATCAGATTCCCGGCGAAGAAGATCATCTCGCGCAGGCGTTTGTGTACTGCCTGCGTCTATACTTCGCCGTGCTATTTCAGGATTTCGCTGGTGCGAGATCGGTCGCGGAGCTGGCAAGCAGCCACGCCAACACCCTGCGCGCGTCCCCCATGTACGCGTTGTTCGAGACCTGTATCGGACTCATCGATGCACGTGATCCGGACCACGAACGTGCGCCGCGGTTGCAACGTAGCATCAAGCTCGTGCAGAACATGGTGACCAACGGCGCAAGTTTTGCGGAGCCGAAGCTGGCACTTCTGAAGGCTGAAGCCGCTCTGCAGCAAGGCAATCTCAATCAGGCTCTGGAACATTGGGAACAAGCCGCGCGCAGCGCCCGACATTATGGGTTCGCCAATGACGAAGCCCTGGCCTATGAGCTTGGCGCCCGAGCTTGTCACAGTCAGGGTCGAACCGACTTCGCACGGCTGTTCGCGCGCAACGCCTATCAAGCGTATCTGCGATGGGGAGCGGTGGCCAAAGCCACACATCTCGAGCGCGACCTCGGCGAGTACATCGACGATGGTCCGATGCGCCATACCCCGTCACCACAACTCTCCGCGGCGGACATCACCGATCTGACCCTGCGCGATGTGCACACCCATCACAACAGCGCGGAGAGCGTGGATTTCAATGACCGCCTGCTCGACACTTCGACCGTGCTCAAGGCGGCACAGACGATCTCCGGGGAAATTGTTCTCGATCGGGTCTTGACCAGGCTTCTCAAGCTGGCCCTGGAACATGCGGGCGCACAGAAGGCGGCCATGCTCCTGCGCTCGGACGAACGCCTCTACGTGGAGGCGATCGCTGGCGTTGACGGCGGTGTCACCCGGCGGCTGATGCCCCCCGAACCGCTCGAAAATAGCGACGACGTGCCGCTGTCCGTAATCCAGTTTGTTTATCGAACCCGCGAAACCCTGGTCCTCGCCGATGCCACGCAAGAGGATGTGTTCACCCAGGACAATTACATCCAGCACATGCAACCCCTGTCGGTGTTGTGTCTGCCGATCATGCAACGTAACGAAGTCGCCGGCGTTCTCTACGTGGAGCACCGCTGGCTGACCGGAGTGTTCACCGCGCAGCGCGTGGAAGTTCTGGCCTTGCTCGCCTCCCAGGCGGCGATCAGTATCGAGAACGCCCGTCTTTATGAAGACCTAGAATCCGCCCGCGACCAGTACCGCACGCTCTACGACAGCGCCATCGAGGGACTGTTCCGCATCAGCGCCGAGGGTCAACTTCTGGGAGGTAACCCGACGCTGGCAAAAATCCTCGACTTCGATTCTGTGGACATCCTGCTCAACGAGTATCGCGACCTCTTGCACCGCGTGTTCCTGCGCAACGAACCCGCCAACCGCTTCCTTTCCGAACTCGAAGACAAAGGCCAGGTCACCGGCTTTGAGGCGGAAGGCGTCACCCGCAGCGGGCGCAACTTCTGGATGGCCCTGACGGCGCGCATCAGTCGCGACCTGGACGGCATCGAGTACATCGACGGCTCTCTGATCGACATCTCAGAGCGCATCGAACGCGAACAAGCCGACAAACAACTACAGATCGCCGAGGCGGCCACCGCCGCGAAGAGTGAATTCCTGGCGAATATGAGCCACGAGATACGCACCCCGATGAACGCGATCGTCGGCTTCTCCAAACTCGCGCTCGACACACAACTCGACCGCAAGCAACACGAGTACCTGACCTCCATCCGCAACGCCGGTGAGAACCTGCTCGGCCTGGTGAGCGACGTGCTCGACTTCTCCAAGATCGAGGCGGGTAAGCTGGTGCTCGAAGAACGTCCGTTCCGCCTCGGCGACACCCTGCGCGATGTGGAGCGGCTGTTCCGCACAGATATGCGGCGTCGCGGCATCGACTTTGAGCTGCGCAACGAAGCGCGAGACCATCCCCAGTATCCGAGCAATGGGGTGCTACTCGGCGATTCCCTGCGCCTGCATCAGGTGCTGGTCAACCTCATCGGCAACGCGCTGAAATTTACCGAACACGGCGCGATCAGCGTGGTGACCGAACTGGTCGAGCACACCGACGCTGAACAATTGGTGCTGCGCTTTAATGTCGCCGACACCGGAATCGGCATCGCGCCGGCCCAGGTCGAGCGCCTGTTCGACTCGTTCGAGCAGGCGGAATCATCCACCACCCGACGCTACGGCGGGACCGGGCTGGGTCTGGCGATCTGTCGCAATCTGGTCACCGTGATGGGCGGCGAGATCGAAGTCACCTCCAAGCTCGGGGTGGGCAGCGAGTTCAGTTTCACCATTTCCTGTGGGATCGCGGATCAACACAGCCTGGGCGACGACGTCGCGCCGCCCACACGACTTTCGGCCCCCGACATTCTGCGCGGCATCCATGTGTTGGTGGCGGAAGACAATCCCATCAACCAGCAGCTCGCGCTGGAGTTCCTCGGCCGCGCGGGTGCGCGGGTGCACATCGCCCAGACCGGGCGTGAGGCCGTCGCCGCGGTGTGTGAGGACACCTTCGATATCGTCCTGATGGACATACACATGCCCGAGCTCGACGGGCTGGGCGCGACCCGCATGATGCGCGAACAGGGCATCTCCATCCCGATCGTCGCGGTGTCGGCGGACGCGCTGAGCGAACGCAAAGCCGCCGCCCTGGACGCCGGCTGCGACGGCTATGTCACCAAACCCATCGACTTCGATATATTGCTCAAGACGGTACAGCCACTGCTGCCGGCGAGTGTGGGCGACGCGTCTTCCTCCCGTCGGCGCCGTGCGACAGACCCGGTAATCGCCGACCCGGAGCCGGAATTGGACGACAGCGTACTGGCCCTGCAGCGGGTGGCTGGTATCGACCTCGGCGCTGCCATCCGCAATCACAACGGCAACGTCAAGCTCATGACCAAACTCATGGGCGATTTCGGGCGCTACTATGGCGACGCCGCCGTAAAAATTCGCGAGCAGATCAGCAACAAGCAGTACGAAGACGCGGAACGGTTGGCGCACAACCTGCACGGGGTGGCGGGCAGTTTCGGCGCGCAGCGACTGCAGGAAGCATCCAAGACGCTGGAGCTTGCGTTGCTGGGCGGTGAGACTGAAAACCTGATCGGCTTGGCCCAGAGCTTCGAGATCGCATTGGCCGAGGTGCTGGAATCTGCAGAAGCGCTGGCCAACAAAGAAATTCGCTTCCGCGCCTCGGATTTCGATGAAGCCGCAGCTCAAGCCGAAGCTGGCGAAGAGCGCTGAACCGTCAGTCCAGGGCCACCACGTCCAGCAATTCCTGACGCGGCCCCTCACTGCGCAACCCCGCAAAGTCGAACAACGCATGGTCTGCTAGGTGTGAAGGCGTCACATGGCCCATGCTGCGGGCGATATTTTCTACCCGGCCCGGTTGCTGGCGATCCCATTCCTGCAGCATCGCTTTGATGTGCTGGCGTTGCAGATTCTCCTGCGAACCACACAGGTTGCAGGGGATGATCGGATACCGCGCCATTTCCGCCCAGCGCTCCAACAGGCTTTCGCGACAATAGTAGAGCGGCCGGATCACCACATGCGAGCCGTCGTCGGAACGCAATTTGGCGGGCATGGCTTTTAGTCGCCCGCCGTGGAACATATTCAGAAACAGCGTTTCCACCGCGTCGTCCAGGTGATGGCCCAGCGCAATCTTGGTGGCGCCGATGCGGGCCGCATGGGCGTAAAGGATGCCCCGGCGCAGGCGCGAGCAGACCGGACAGGTGGTCTTGCCCGCCGGCGTCAGGGCCTGGACGATGCTGTAGGTATCTTCCTGGAGAATATCGTAGGGCACGCCCAGATCGTCCAGAAAGCCGGGCAGGACATGTTCCGGAAAGCCGGGTTGTTTCTGGTCGAGATTGACGGCTACCAGCGAAAAGTCGATGGGCGCATGCTGCTGCAGACTCAGGAGAATATCGAGCATGGCGTAGCTGTCTTTGCCACCGGACAGACACACCATAACCTTGTCGCCATCCTCGAGCAGATTGAAATCGCTGACCGCCCGCCCGACCAGACGCCGCAGTTTCTTGTGCAGCTTGTTTTTCTCGTAGCGCGCGCGCCGGGCATCACCTGACACCGGCTCCTGGTTGGGGGCTTGGGGTTCGTAACTCTGCACTGACATCTGTTCTGCCCGCTCGCGTGCGGCACTCCGTGTTGCAAGACCGCGTATTAGATTGGAAGACACGGGCTTCTTGCAAGCCCTCTTAAGGGCATCTGCGTGCGATCTTAAGCGGAGTGCGAGTGCACTTCTCCCGGTCCGAGCTGCAGCGTCATGTACTCGACAAAATCTGGCACCGACAGCGGTCTGCTGAACAGGAAACCCTGCACGAAATGACAGCCGACCTGACGCAGCTGGTGCAGTTGGTCTTCCTCTTCCACCCCTTCCACCACCACCTTCATCCCCAGGATTTTACCCAGCGCGATGATCGAAGCGACCAGACCGAAGTCTTTGCTGCGATCCAGACGGGCTATGAAACTGCGATCGACCTTCAGCACATCGAATTCAAAGTCACGCAGGTAGCCGATCGACGAATATCCTGTACCAAAATCATCCAGCGCGACCGGGATGTTGCGTTCTCGCAGGCCGGCGAGGAACGCCTGGGTGCATTGATCGTCGTGCAGGAGGGCCGACTCGGTCAGTTCGACGGTCAGACACTGATCCGCCTGATCACTAAAACAGTTGAGCAGTTGCGCCACGGCTTCCATGGTGGGGAATTGCTTGGCACTGACATTGACCGATACGCGTATCGGCCAACCCTGGGCGTGCCATCGTTCGGTTTGCCGCTGCACATTACGGATCACCCATTCACCGATAGGAGCGATCAGACCCGTGTCTTCCGCCACCGGCACAAATTCCGCCGGCGAGAGCGGGCCGAGTGTCTTATGATGCCAACGCAGCAGAGCCTCCGCGGACATCATGCGGCCTTCTTCCAGATCGATGATCGGCTGGTACTCCAGAAAGAACTCGTCATTCTCGATCGCCCGACGCAGCGCCATCTCCAGCTCCAGGCGTCGCGCCGCTGCATCGTTCATGTGCTCTTCAAAGTACTTCAGCGTATTGCCACCATCGGCTTTGGCGTTGACCCGCGCGGCATCCACCTTTTGCATCAGATCGCCCTGTTCTCGACCGTCATCCGGCAAGACCACAATGCCGGCGCTGCCGCTGAGAAAGATGTCTCTGCCATCGACACCATAGGGTAAGCGCAGCGCTTCCAGCGCGGTGCGCGCTACCCGCTCCGCCTCTTCCACGCTGTCGATTTCCGGCAACAAGACGGCAAACTGGTCTCCACCCATGCGCGCGACCGTATCTCTCTCGCGGATGGTGAGGGCGATACGATGCGCAGCCTCGGTCAACACACGATCACCGCGGGCACGCCCCAGCGAGTCGTTGATCTTGGCAAAGCCGTCCAGATCGATACTGATCAACGCGCCCTGGGTGCCTTCGTTCTGAGTAATCAACAGCGCACGGCCGAGGCGGTCCGAGAGATAGTTGGCGTTTGGCAGTTTGGTCAGACTGTCATGGTGCGCCTGCCATAGCATCAGGCGCGTCTCCTGATTGTTCACCGAAGAGTCCATGGAGATAGTCAGCACCCCCTCGGGCTCCCCGCCGGCGTCGCAGAGCGCCATACGCAGAACCTGTTCCGCGACAATCGAACCGTCCTGGGCTCGGGTCCGGTATTCACCCATCCATTGCCCGGAGTCTTCGAGTGCGCTGCGCATCTCGGCGATCACCTCCGGCTCGTTTGCATCGACCAACTGCAGCCCATCCGGTGCGCGATCGCGCTCCTGTAAGCTGTATCCGGTCAGACGTTTAAACGTTGGATTACCCTGCAGCAGGCGATCATGACGATCGGTCAGGAAGATCGCGAACGGGGCATGGGTGAAGATGAGGTCGGCCGGCAGATCCTGACTGGACAGACCGCGGCGCGGCGGCGTACGTGAGTGCCGGAGCAGGAAGACACAGGCGACAAGCAGCGCCAGCCACGTCCAGTAGTAGCCGTTCACATAGCGCCATTGCAATGTTTGCCGCTGCAGCAATTCGTCCGCCACCCCAGCACGCGCCTGCCCAAGGGCGCGCTGCAGCGCCAGGCTGGCCTCACCCCGCACTGTACCCTGGGCGGCCGGCATCTGTTGCCGCATCCGCTCGAGAGCGCGCGTCAGACCCGCGGCCTGGCCGGCCGCAAAACGTTGCAGCACGGGTACGTCGGCTTGCAGGCTGGCTAAAGCCGCCGGATGCAATTGGGTGGTCTGCGTGGTGCGCAGGCTCAAAGCCAGAGCCCGCAGATCGTTCTGCTTCGCACGATTGGCCTCTTCGAGCGCAGCACAAAGACATAGCAGCATGACCGCTGCGATCACCCCTGCATATCGATAGAACGTCCATGATCGAAGTAAGTGGGGTTGTTCGGGGAACGTGAAGGGAAAAAACATGCTTGCCTCAATCCACCTGCAAACTTCCTGCTACTCATTAACGCTAGACGCTGATGGGGCGGAAGTACAACTCGAGACAAGCGAAGTGTGACTACATACCGCGTAATACCGACATCGGCGGCGAATTGATCATACTGCGCGAGCCCAGCAGGCCTACGGTGGTGATGATCAGCGCACCGGCCAAAGGCCCCATGGGCCACACCCAGGGATGAACAGCGATATCGAGCTCAAACACCTGGCTCTGCAGCACCGCCACCGTCAACTCGGCGCCGACCACGGCCACCACGCCGGCAAAACTGCCCAGCACAAAGAATTCGGCGGTCAGCGAACTACCGATCAGCCTGCGTGTCCCTCCGAGGGTACGCACCAGCGCGTGTTCGGCCAGCCGGGTATCGCGACTGGCCTGAATACTGGCGACCAACACCAGGCAGCCGCTGAGCAAAACCAGGCCTAACACCAACTCCACCGCCTGGGTGACCCGGTCGACAATGCTCTTCACCTGTTCGATCAGCGCATCGATCTCCAGCACGGTGATGGTCGGATGGGCGCGCAGCAGCGTATTGAGGAACTGCTTGTTGTCCCGCTCCAGGTAGAAGCTGGTCATGTAGGTCGCTGGATAGGCGTCGAGCGCCGGTGGCGAGAGGATGATGAAGAAGTTGGGACTCATGCTCTCCCACTCCAGCGAGCGGATGCTGGTCACGCGCGCATCGAAGGTCGCGCCGCCGACATTGAAAGTGAGCATATCGCCGATCTGCAGGTTGAAGTCCTGGGCATAGTCGACCTCGAGAGACACCTCCGCCTCCGGCGTGTCGGCATCCCACCAGACCCCGTCCGTCACCTCGTTACTCTCGGGGAGCGTGCGCATCCAAGTCAGATTGCGCTCGGAAGTGATGCGGGGCCCCTCGTCGAACTGGCGCTGGCGTTGGATCTCTTCCTGATACTCTTTCGCCGGCATTTCGTTGACCGCCACCACCCGACCGCGGATCATCGGATAGAGAAAATCGCCTTTCGTCGCATGGGTCTCGATGAGGTTCTGCACCCCGTCTACTTCGTCGGCAGAGACATTCATCACAAAGTGATTGGCCGCATTCTCCGGCACCTGGGCCCGCCATTCCGTCACCAGCGCCGTGCGTAGGAGGATCAGCACCAGCAACAACATGATCGCCAGACCAAAGATCAGAATCTGCGCGGTGTTTTCGCGCCGGCGGCGTTGCAGTCCGGACAGCGCCAGACGCCAACCGCTGCGCGCTTGCATCCCGACCACACGTCCGCCCTTGAGCAGTGCAAACGCGAGCGCGCCGAACACACCACACACCACGACGGCGCCGAGCAGGGTCCACAAAGTCAGGAAGAGGCTCTGGCTGTACCAGATGAGCAGCAGCAAACTGCCCGCGGCAGCGGCGGCATAGCTCAGCACCTGACTGGCGGGCGGCACGCCAAGATCCCGGCGGATGACCCGCATCGGCGACACATCCTTGAGATGCATGAATGCCGGCATCGCAAACGCCAGCGCACAGATGAGTCCAGTCGCTGCGCCGAGGGCAAACGGTCGCATCCCCGGTGGCGGCAGCGCTACCGGAATCAACGCGGCAAGAATCTCAACGATCAGCAGATGCAGACCGAGCCCGGTCAACAGGCCGGCAACAATCGCGAGCGCGCCGATCAGCAGCAGGATGTTCAGAAACCCGGTCAGGATTTGTTGTGGGGTCGCGCCCAGGGTCTTCAACACGCCGACATGGTCGTAATGACGCAGCGCGTAGCGGTGTGCGCTCAGCGCCACCGCGATGCCAGCGAGCAGAACGCCGAGCAGACCGCCGAGCAGCAGAAAGCTCTCCGCCCGATCCAACGCGCTGCCGATGCGCGGGCTGCTCTCGCGGATGCTGATCCAGCGGTAGTTTGGTTTGAGCTCGTCTTCGATACTGTCTTTGAACGCCTCGAGTTGCGCGTCGTCACCGCCGAGCAGCAGCCGATATCCAATGCGGCTACCGGGCTGCACAACCTCGGTGGCCGGCACGTCGATCATGTTCATGAGCAGGCGCGGGCCGAGATCAAAAAAGGACCCACCGCGATCAGGCTCCGCGACCAATACCTGGGTGATGCGCAACTCAGCCAGGCCCACCTCGACCAAATCGCCGATCGCCACATCCATGGCCGGGAACAGACGCGCATCCAACCACACCTCACCCGGCGCAGGAATGGTGGCCGTGGGTGCCCCTTTGACAAACGGTTTATCGCTGACGATCAGCTTGCCGCGCAGCGGATAGCCCTCGCTGACCGCTTTGACGCTGACCAACTGGTTGGCGTCGCCCGCGAACACCATCGAGGGAAATACCATCGTGTCGACGGTATCGAGACCGCGCTCCCGCGCACCGGTGACAAAGCTCTCCGGGATCGCCTGGGAACTGGAAATCTGCCGATCGGCGGCCAGGAAGTTGGCCGACTCGAGCAACAATGCCTGTTGCAGGCGGTCAACAAACAAACTGATAGACGTCACGGTACCGACCGCGACCAACAATGCGACCAAGAGGAGGCCCATCTCGCCGGAGCGAATGTCGCGCAAGGCCAGGCGGCGCACCAGGGTAAAGTTCATCCCGCGTCTCCGACCGCCGCCACCGGTTCTGGATCCACCAAACGCCCTCCTGCGATGGCGACCGTACGGTTGCAGGCGCTGGCGAGACGTTCATCGTGGGTGACCAGCACCAGGGTGGTACCAAACTCCGCATTCAGTTCGAACAACAGCTCGATGACCAGAGCACCGGTCTTGGTATCGAGGTTGCCGGTGGGTTCGTCGGCGAACAGCACCGTAGGCCGCGACGCGAAGGCTCGGGCGATGGCCACGCGCTGCTGCTCCCCGCCGGACAACTGGCGCGGATAGTGATCGGTGCGTTCCGCGAGGCCGACCTTGGCCAGCAACTCCTGAGCCTGTGCCTCGGGTACGCTATCGCCACGCAATTCGGCAGGTAACATGACATTTTCCAGAGCGGTCAAACTTCCGAGCAGCTGAAAGGACTGGAACACAAAGCCGACATGCTGGCCTCGCACCAGAGCCCGAGCCTCTTCATCGAGGGCGCTCAGCTCGGTATCCAGAAGATGTACACTACCCCCGGTAGCGGAGTCCAAACCTGCTAGAATACCGAGCAAGGTGGTCTTCCCGGAGCCGGAAGCCCCGACGATGGCAACACTCTCGCCCTCGGTGATGTGCAGATCTATCCCGTCGAGAATCACCAGGTCACCCACTGCAGTGTCCACAACTTTCTCGACGTTTTGCGTTCTAATAACAGTACGACTCATGAAAACTAACTACTTCGATTCGAATATTGGTGCGATGACGAACAAAACCGGTCCGCGGGCGCCTAGATTATATGGCGCGCCATTGCCTGTCTCCCATACCTTTGTATGGCAGGCCCTCTTGCGCTTATGTGCATACAGCTCTTCTCCCTGCAGCGTTTCTCCATGCTACACGCGTGTGCCCAGAGGCGCCGCCCGTACCGCGGCTCTATTGCCACCAAGCCGGGTGCGGCAAATTTGGCCTGCTCATTCGCTGAGCGCCGGCTGGCGCGGCGCAAAACGTCTCGTAGCCTCGATCTTGTTAGCTGTCAGCGTGGTTGTTCTCAGTCTGGCACCGCAGAGTGCATATGCCGAAGACCGTTCTATCGTGGTGTTGGGGGACAGTATCAGTGCAGCCTACGGGATTCAACGTGAAGAAGGATGGGTACACCTGTTCGCGCAGCAGCTGAAGCAGCAGGAGCTGACCTGGCAGGTGGTCAACGCCAGTATCTCCGGAGAGACCACCAGCGGTGGGCTCGCGCGTCTGCCCGGCGTGTTGTCGCGCCACACACCCGACGTGGTGATCATCGAACTCGGCGGCAACGATGGCTTGCGCGGCTATCCGGTCGGTAAGATGCGCGCCAATCTGATGGCCATGGTGGATCTGATCGAAGCCGCCGGCGCGACCCCAGTAATCGCCGCCATGCGCATCCCACCCAACTACGGGCCCCGCTACACCCGCGCCTTCGAAGCGGTGTTCAATGAGGTTGCCGCGGAGCGTGACACCCTGCTCATTCCATTTCTGATGGAATCGGTCGCGTTGGCCGACGGCATGATGCAGGACGACGGCATTCACCCGACCGCGGCGGCGCAGCCGCTCCTGTTGGAGGTGGTGGCGACCAGTCTGGCGGAACTGCTCTAGACCCCAGGGCGCCAGCGGCTATCCGCCCTGCCGCTCGCCGATATGGCTTGCACCACGGGCGACCGCCAGGTCCACCTGCCGCTGGCGCTCGCGCAAACGCTCCGCACGGTCCGGGCGGTCCTGGCGTCGTCCTTCTGAGGGCGGTTCGGGCGGTGCCTTCCGATCGGCACAATGCGGACAACTCACCCCGGGCTCGTAGAGCGGGCTGCGCATGTCCGCGGTGCTGATGGGGTGGCGGCAGGCAAAACACTGTTCATAGCCACCCTGTTGCAACGCATGATCCACCGACACCCGCTGATCGAAGACAAAGCACTCACCCTGCCAGCGACTGTCTTCTGCGGGTGTGTCCTCGAGATAACGCAGGATACCCCCATCGAGCTGGTACACCTCTTCGAAGCCCTCGCGACGTAAATAAGCGGAGGCTTTCTCGCAGCGAATGCCGCCGGTGCAGAACATCGCCACCCTGGGCCGCTGCTGGGGATCGAGGTGCTCAGTCACCCAGGCGGGAAACTCTCGGAAATTGGTGGTACCGGGATTGACCGCACCCTCAAACGTGCCGATATCGATTTCATATTGGTTGCGGGTATCGATCACGACCACGTCCGGATCGGCGAGCAGTTCGTCGAAACGTCGGGCATCGACGTGTTCGCCGGTCTGAGTCAGATCCAGATCCGACACCCCAAAGGTGACAATCTCGGACTTTAATTTGACTTTGAAGCGGTAAAAACCGGGATTGGCAGCATCTAAGTCCGACCATTTGACGGTCAGCGCCCCTACGGTGCTTTGGAGGATCTCCTGCAGTTCCCTAAGCGCCGCCACTGACCCAACCACGGTGCCGTTGATGCCTTCCGCGGCGACGAGCAGCGTGCCGCGCAAGTCCAGGCGCTGGCCCTCGGCGAGCCAACGCTCGCGCAGGCCGTCCAACCCGTCCAGCGAGCAGAATTTGTAGAACGTGATGACCCGTTTCATCGGGTTTAACCCACCTGGTCTCCAGCGGCTTCCCGCGCACTACCACCCGCACACGGCGGGCTTAAAGGCGCGCTACCGAAGCGCGCCTGCCATTCGGCCGGGGTATAGGCATGCAGCGCCAGCGCGTGCATGCCCGCGGCGAACTCGCCTTGCAGCAGGGTATTGATGCGCCGATGCCGCGCGATCCGGGTCTGGCCGTCAAACTCGTCCGCGACCGCCACCACCTTGTAGTGGCTCTGCGCACCATCGGGCACGTGATGATTGCCGCTTTCATCGAGAATCTCGAGATGCGCCAGCTCCATCGACTGGGCGAGGGTATTTTCGATTCTCTCTGCTCTATTCATAAGCTGGATTCACGCTGCTCGATTTGTACTGCTCGATTCATGCTGCTCGATTCATGCTGCTCGATTCATGCTGCTCATTTGATGCTGGCCTGCCGCCGTCGGCGTAGATTACCCGCGCGTCGAGGCTTGCCACCAGCAACGGCCGACATTATAAGCGAGCACACCACAGACGTCTTGCGCTTCAGGTGGCCACCCAATCCAGTACGGCCAGGGTGATATTGTCTTTGCCTCCCGCTGCGAGCGCCGCAGCCTCCAGCGCCTCCGCGCAGTGTTCGACGGGCTCGGTCTGCATAAAATTGATCAGTTCGTGGTCCGGCAGCATATCGCTGAGGCCATCCGAACAAAGCAGGAGCCGCGTCCAGGGCGCCTCGACGGCCCCACACTGTGGCTGATAAAGACCCGGCAGTCCGAGCGCCTGAGTGAGCACATGCCGATTGGGGGCGCGGTAGGCTTGATCCGCCGGGAACTGCCCCAGATCGATCATGCGCTGTGCGACCGTATGGTCTTTGCTGAGTTGGGTGAGACCCATCTCGTCAAAACGATACAGGCGGGAATCCCCGACGTGGGCGAACATCCCCGCACCGCTGGCCAAATCCAGCCGCAGGATCAACAGCGTGGTGCCCATACGCCCCAGGTAGTCCAGCGCCTGGGCGCGTTCGATCACCCGCTCGTGAGCCTCGTCCATGCAGTTGAGCAGCACCTCCGCGGAGCGCGCATCCGGCGCCCCGCGCGCGAGGCGATCGACCACACCTTCCACGGCGGTGGCACTCGCCTCTTCCCCGGCTAACAAGCCGCCCATGCCGTCGGCGACGACGACCAGGCCGGCCTGTTGGTCGATGTGTATGCTGTCTTCGTTCCGTTCGCGCACCCGCCCAACATGGGAGCGCCACGCTATCTTCAAGTTCATCTGGGTTTTACGCGCACTGTTGTCCGATCTCGACCGGCACTTTTCGCTTCCTTGTCTTCTTGCTCTGCGGCCTTTGCACCGCGGCCTTGACCATAACGTCTTTGCGTTAGGGCCTTTTACTCTGAGCGCTGCTCAGCCTTTGGCGATGTTCGCTGCCCACGGTCCTGGCGCCCACCGAGCAATGGCTCCGATCCTGCCCACTGCGGCTACCTCATAGGCATCGCTTTTCTTAGGCCACCACGTGAACACCATCACGACTCTGAGGTAAACTAGCGTCACCACAACGGTTACTGAAGGATCCGCCATGCTGGCGATTTTGTCACCGGCGAAAACGCTGGACTATGAATCGGCCCTCGCCACCAGGAAGTATAGTCTGCCCGATTTCGCCCCTGAATCGAATACGCTGATCAAGATCCTGCGCGGTTACGAGCCGGACCAGGTATCTGAGCTGATGAATATCAGTGACAAGCTGGCGTTGCTCAATGTCGAGCGCTACCACCAGTGGCATGATGACTTCGAGTGCGAAGGTGCACGACCCGCGGTGTTGGCTTTTAAAGGGGATGTGTACATCGGTCTCGACGCGGCAACCCTGGGCGAGCGTGACTTTACCTTTGCGCAGAAACACGTGCGCATTCTGAGCGGGTTGCACGGATTGCTGAAACCGCTGGACCGAATCCATCCCTATCGCCTGGAGATGGGCACGTCGCTGCCGAACCGGCACGGTAAGAACCTGTATGACTTCTGGGGCGCTAAGGTGACCGAGGCACTAAACGCCGCCATCGCCGCTCAGGGTGACCGCTATCTGATCAATCTGGCTTCCAACGAGTACTTCAAGGTCGTGCAGGAAGCGGATATCGATGCTCGTGTGATCCACGTCAACTTCAAGGAGTGGAAAGATGACAAACTGAAATTTTTATCCTTCTTCGCCAAGAAAGCACGCGGTACTATGACGCGCTACATGATCGACAAACGCGTGAAGACGTTGCGTGCCCTCAAAGCGTTCGACTACGACGGTTATCGATTTGACGCCAACGCCTCCACCGATAACGAGTGGTTATTCACCCGCGGCGGGTGAAGCGCCGCGAACCGACTGAACAGGTACCCAGCGTGGACAAACAGACCCAGACCGAATTGGAAGCAGCGGCCTTTCGCACCTTGCTCGATCACCTCGATCAACGCAAAGACGTGCAGAACATCGATCTGATGATCCTGGCGGGCTTCTGCCGCAACTGCCTGTCGAAATGGTATAAAGCCGCAGCGGATGACGCCGGGGTTGAACTGGACCTCGATGCAGCTAGAGAGCATGTGTACCGCATGACCTACGCGGAATGGAAAGCCAACCATCAGGCCGCAGCCACGCCCGAGCAGTTGGCGGCGCTCGAGGCCAGCAACGCCTGAGCGGCCCGCATCCCGCCTTCGCGCCGACCAGCAGTTTTGCGCCTATGAGAAGTAAAGCATGAGCCAGATCGAACAGAACAAGCCAGCAGATGCGACCGAGGTACCGGCCGAGGGTCGGTTGCAGACCTTCTGGCGGGAATGGCGCGGCTTTTTCCTATTTGTCGTGGTGATGTTGTTGTTCCGTTCCGCGATCGCCGATTGGAACCACGTCCCGAGTGGGTCCATGCTCCCTTCGATCTACGAAGGCGACCGTATCGTGGTCGACAAGATGGCGTACGATCTGCGCGTCCCGTTCACATTCATCAGTCTTCACCATCGCGATGATCCCCAGCGTTCGGATGTCATCACCTTTGAGCACCCCCAGTCCGGGCGCATGCTGGTGAAGCGGGTGATCGGCGTACCCGGGGATCGTGTCGAATATCGTAACAACCGTTTGTTCATCAACGGCGAAGCGGCCACCTATGATCCACTAACGATCGAGCTGCCGGAACAGCAGGGACTCGATCCGCGCCTCGACTATCAATTCAACCGCGAGACCATACTCGGCAATACACGCACGGTGATGTACGCCAACCGAAGGGTACGCGATCCACGCCTGTCCTTCGTGCCCGTCACCGTGCCAGAGAAAAAGTACCTGGTGCTTGGGGATAATCGTGACAACAGCCATGATTCGCGCTTTATAGGTCTGATCGATCGCCACCTGATCCTGGGTAAGGCCAATCACATCGCCTTTTCCCTGGATCAGGAGAATTACTATATCCCGCGCGGCGATCGGTTTCTCGAAGCCCTCGAATAAGCTCAGCCCAAGAAGCGCTTGATCAGGATCAGCGCCCCGGCGCCGATCGCCCCTGCCGCTGCCAGGCCCAATACGAACATCAGACTCGTCTGCACAAACTCGAGCATCACCGCACGCTCGATCCCATACTGATCGGCGATCCAGATCAAGGCCGCCACTGTCGCCGCGAACCCCAGCGCAATGGTGCGTACGAGGCGCAGTCCGTGCTTCTTTTGCCCCGCAGCGCGATCGATCCCATAGGCCCGCCGCGGCCGCCGTCGCCGCATGCGGTCGGTGGGCTCGACGGCGTCGGAGGGTTCGTTATCGTCTTGCATATCTAACCGGCTCGAAGGTCTTTATGATGGTTGGTTTGCATGTGCGGGAGCGATCACGTGGATATCAAACTCGGTCTGGCCACACCCACCACCCTGTGGGACATGAGTCTACCGGAGAAACAGGCGGCATTGGCACAGATCTATGATGCGGGTTTCGATCACGTGTTCATGGCGGACCACGTGTCCTTCCGCAACGGCAGCGGCACCGATGGCTTCGTCGAGGTTGCCGCGCTGTCCCAGTTACACCCACAGATCGGTGTGATGATCAGCATCTATCTGCTGCCGCTGCGGCATCCGCTGCCGGTCGCCCGTCAACTCGCAACGGTCGCACGGATTGCCCCGGGTCGCATGTGGTTTGGGGTCGGCATCGGTGGCGAGGATCGGCATGAGATCGAGGTCTGCGGCATCGACCCACGAACCCGTGGCAAGCGCACCAACGAGGCACTGGAGATTATCCGTGGTCTCATGGATGGCGAGACGGTCGACTTCCAAGGCAGCCAGCTCCAGGTCAGCGGGGCGCGCATCCGGCCAGTGCCCAAGACGCCCATCCCGATCATCGTCGGCGGTCGCTCGGATGCCGCCCTGGTGCGCGCCGGGCGCTACGCCGATGGCTGGGTGGGTGTCTGGTGCTCCACCCGACGCTATGCTGAGGCCGTCGAACTGGTGGCGGCCACCGCAGCAGAGTACGGACGCAAGGTCCCTCGATGGCGGCACGGTTATCAGCCCTGGATCGGTGTCGCTGACGACGTGGACACCGCGCGCACGGCGGTGGGCGACGCCATGGAGGCGTTCTACAAAGTGCCGTTCGAAAAGTTTGAGCGCTACACGCCGTTCGGCTCTCCGGCGGTGGTGGCGGCCAATCTCGCCGACTACGCCGCCGCCGGCGCACGCTTCTTCAACCTCAAGGTATGTACCCCCGATCCGCAAGACGAGATCGAGGCTGGCGCGGCCGTCACTGCTGAACTCCGGCGCCTGCTGGCATGACCTCCGACACGACCCACCTGCGCAAGTCCGAAATAGACGCGTTCGGGGCGGGTCTGTTGGTCGGCTTCAGCGTGCTGCTGGGCTTCAATCAGGCGCTGGTCAAACTGGTCAACGAGGGTATGGCGCCGTTGTTCCAGTCCGGATTGCGCTCGGCGTGCGCGTTTGTGCCGGTCCTGCTCTATGCCATGTATCGCAAACGCAATTTATCCCTGCGCGATGGTTCCCTACCGCTCGGTGTGATCAACGGCCTGCTCTTCACCGGGGAATTTGGTCTGCTTTTCACCGCGCTCGACTTCACCACCGTCGCGCGGGCGAGCCTGTTCTTCTACATGATGCCGGTGTGGGTGGCGCTCGGCGCACACTTCTGGATTCCCGGCGAGCGCCTGCACAGGGGCAAGGTGTTCGGTTTGACCCTGGCCGTCTGCGGCGTGCTGTGTGCGTTTGCCGGGGATCTGGGCGCGGCGCCGCCCAATGCATGGGTCGGTGACCTGCTGGCGCTGTGGGCAGGCATATTCTGGGCCGGTATCGCGCTGCTCTCGCGCGGTAGCCGGCTGGCCGAAATCAGTGCCGAACAGAATCTGCTCTATCAGTTGGGCGTCTCGGCCCTGCTGCTGCTCGCGGTAGCACCGTGGATAGAGCCGCTGTGGCGGGATCCGACCACATTGACCTACATCGCCTTCAGCTTCCAGGCCCTGGTGGTGGTGAGCATCGGCTTTCTCGTCTGGTTCTGGATCCTGTCGATCTACCCGGTTTCGAATATGGCCTCGTTCGGACTGTTGGCCCCGATCTTCGGTATATTCTTCGGTTGGATGGTGTTCGACGATGCCCTTACGCCGACGTTCTTGGTCGCCATCGCGCTCGCCGGGGCAGGCATTGTCTTGGTGAATCGCACGGCCCAGGTGGATGCGTAACGGCGGATGCGTAACAGATGAACCAGCCCGTGCATAAGGTTATGATCCCGCCTGCATGCCTAGGCTGAGGATCGATCCATGTTCGCGCACCCGACCATAAAAAACCCATTTCGCGGCGTCTTGACCGCAACGCTCGCGTTCCTGTGCGCTAACCTGTCAGCGCACGGGCCGGCCACACCGCCGGCGGAGGACGAAGCGCGCAGGATCGTCTTCCCGGACACCGCCGGGTATCAGACCCTGGTGGTCGATCTGCACACCCACACGGCCTTTTCGGACGGGCACGTGTGGCCGAAGATCCGGGTGGGTGAGGCGCTGCGCGATGGCCTAGATGCGATGGCGGTCACCGAGCATCTCGAATATCAGCCCCATCGCGCGGACATCCCCAATCCCGATCGCAACCGTGCCTTCGAGGACACCGTCGAAGCGGCGGCCAACGCTGACCTGCTCGTTATCCCAGGCAGCGAAATCACACGTGATCTACCGGCGGGGCACATGAATGCGATCTTCATCAACGATGCAAACAAGCTCTTGAACGTAGAGAATCCACCGGCGGACCCGGGTAACGTGGGCGGATATTACGTGGCCGCAAGCCGCTGGCCTGCCCAGGAAGCCGTAGACGCCGCCAACGCCCAGGGGGCATTCGTGTTCTGGAACCATCCTTTCTGGGGCCGCAACAACATCGATGGTATCGCGCGCATCAACGACTTTCAGAAAGCCAACATGCGCGCGGACAAAGTTCATGGGATCGAAGTTGTGAACGGCCAGACCTACTCCGAGGAGGCCCACCGCATTGCCCTCAAATACGACCTCACCCTGATCGGGGTCTCCGATATCCACGAACTGATCGACTGGGACTACAACGTTGCCGACGGCGGTCATCGACCGGTCACACTGGCGTTTGCGGCGGAACGTTCGATGGAAGGCCTGAAAGCGGCGCTGTTCGCAAAACGCACGGTCATCTGGTTCCGCAACCTGCTCATCGGTCGCAAACCGGAGATAGACGCGCTGCTCAGCGCGAGCCTGGTGGTCAAGCGCGCCACCTACAATGCCAACGCCCGCATGATCACCATGGTGCTGAAGAATCACAGCGACGCTGAATTTGAGCTGCGCAACACCTCCGACTATACGTTCACCGACTATGCCGACCGCATCCGGGTGCCGGCGCACGGAGAGTTTGAACTGCGGATCAAAGCCGTCCGCGCGGGTAAACCTCTGAAGCTCAGCTTCGCCGTGGAAAACGCCCTCATCGGCCCCAAGCAGACCGCCGTCGTCACCTTCGCCACAACCCCGGCGGCCGGCTGAGGCGCGCATGAGCGAACCGATCTGGCAGGGGCCCGGCAGCGTGCTCTACGGCGATGTGCGCTGCGCGGAAGGGGTGAGCATCTGGCCCAACGTGGTAATGCGCGCAGAAAGCCACCACATCCAGATCGGCGCGTTCACCAACGTCCAGGACTTCTCGATGATCCACATCGCCGACTGCCCGACCGTGATCGGCGCCTACTGCTCCATCACCCACCACGCGACCATCCACGGCGCAACGATCGGCGATAATTGCCTGATCGGTATCAACGCGACAATCATGGATCGGGCCGAGATCGGCGCCAACTGTATTGTCGCCGGTCATACGATCGTGACCGAAAACAGCATGATCCCGGCCAACAGCATCGTGGCCGGGGTACCCGGCAAGGTGGTGCGCAGCCACGACAACCGCATTCCCAACAAGCTCAACGCCCTCGCCTACTTCGAAAACGGCAAGGCCTATGCCCAGGGAAACTTCCGGCGTTGGTCCGACCCCGACTATCTGGAATTGATGGCCCGCTGGCAGACGGAACTCGAACATGAGGCCTAGCCTGATCCTGGTCGGGCTGCTGTTCGCGTTAAGCGGCTGTCATGACGCGGCGCCACCACTGCCGGAAGGCGTCGCACCGCCCGTGCAAACCGTACCCCGCGGCAGTACGCCCGAATCTGCAGGATTTGGCGCACTCGCCAAGGTGCAGCGCCCTGGCGTCGACTTTGTGCAACTCGATGCCGGGATCCCGGTGTGGCTGACCGTGCTCGAGCGCGCACGCTTCAGCCCCGGCCTGGTCGGCGCACCGGCCCAGGGCATCTCGGTGGCCACACTGCTCGCTCAGGATGAAACGGAAGACGGCCTGTTGATCATCGGCAGCGGCTTTGTGTCTCAACTGCACAGCCTGCGCCCGGTCGGCTTGCTCAAACAGCGGGACCGAGTGCTCAATCCGCTGCTCGCATACGGCTACACACGCATACTGGGGGTCGACCCTGCAGGTCTGTCGGTCATCCACAAGGACCATTATGAACCCGGCTTATTCGCCTCGGCATTGCAGGTCGGTCCGGGAATAATCGAAGATGGGCGGCTGGATATCGCAGCCCGGGATATGGAGAAGACCCCATATTTCCGCAGCTTTATCGCGTTGTGCGACAGCCACTGGGTCCTGGGGATCAGCCAGGCGCCGAGCAACCTGTACAATCTTGGCGCTGCCCTGTTGAACTGGGCTAAGAATCGCGGTCTAAGCTGCCAGGAGATGGTGAACCTCGCGGGCGACCGGCAGGCCGTGTTCGCTGCCCGCTTCGCCGGCACAACCTACTTTCACGGCGATACGAGCACCGCTAAAGTGAGCCTGCTGACGTTCAGACCGAGCCGCTGATCTGAGCGTTCCTCGTCGAAGCGGCGGGTTGCTGTCCAAACTTACCTAATCGCCATCCCAGGAGGGTCAAGTCATGTTGGATGCTCGCGATCTGCCCGTCAGTTGCACCAACCCACGTGCGCTCGAGCATTACGAACGCGCACTGCTGAGTTTTCAGAACTACTTCGGCGACCCTCTAGAACCCATCGATCAGGCCCTCGCGGAACAACCCGACTTCATCCTCGCCCACCTGTTCAAAGCGGCCGCGATGCACCTCAGCTCTGAGCGCACAGCACAGGCCGACGCGCGCGCCAGCCTGGCTCAGGCACAGGCCTGCAGCCCCCACGCGCACCCGCGCGAACTGGCCCACCTGCAGGCACTCACCCTGCTGGTGGAGGGTCGGTGGCACGTCGCCCTGCAGCACATCGATCAAATCCTGCAGACCTACCCGCAGGACATTTTCATGCTGCAGGTTGCGCATCTGATCGACTTTTTCCGCGGCGACGCCCTCAACCTGCGCAACCGCCCGGCACGGGTGCTGGACGACTGGGAACAAACCTGTCCGGGCTATTCGTTTGTGTTAGGCATGCACGCGTTCGGACTAGAGGAGAGCAATCAGTACCGCGACGCGGAAGCGACCGCCGGTGAGGCCCTGCGTCTGAACCGCAAAGATCCCTGGTCGATCCACGCCACCATCCACGTGATGGAGATGCAAGGCCGCAGCAGCGAAGGCATTGCGTTCCTGCGCGCTCGGCAGGACGACTGGGCTCCTGACAATGGCTTCGCGTTCCACAACTGGTGGCACCTGGGTCTGCTCCATCTGGAAGCGGAGGAGGACGAGCAGGTAAAGGATCTCCTGGTCACCCAGATCTTCGACCCCGACGTCGATGCATCGCTGGCGCTGTTGGATGCGACCGCGATGCTCTGGCGTCTACACCTGCTGGGCTACCGATTCGAAGAGCTGGGCGCCACCATCGCCCGCATGTGGGCCGCGAAGACCGCAAACGAAGGCGGGTTTTACGCCTTCAACGACTTTCACGCAGCGCTGGCCTTCGCCACTGCCGACGCACCCGAGGAGATAGATCGGTTGATCGGACAAACCGGGCAGGCGGACATACCCGAGTTCAATCGGTCCATGCACGATGATATCGGCCTGCCATTGCTGCATGCGATCAGGGCGTATGCGCGAGGGGAATTCTCTACGGCCATCGACCTGATCCTGCCGGTGCGTGATCGCGCGTATCGATTCGGCGGCAGTCATGCCCAGCGCGACATCATCAACCTGACCCTCCTCGCGTGCGCCATCAAAGCCGGTCAGGCTGGTTTGACCAGACACTTGCTCAATGAGCGTCGCACGAACAAGCCGGACGGCAGGTTGGGAGAACGGCTCCTGCAAATCGCTTGAGTCTGTAGGCTAAAACCACTAGGCAACTCCGAACAATTGCGGTAAACATACCTACGCACACATTACCGCCCGCGCTAGACTAGGGCAGATACAAGGACGTATCGGAGCGTCCGCAAGCCGTTCAATCAGGAATGTTATACATGCCGCTCAAGCTGTGGATCAGCGCTTTGCCTTTGACCTGCCTAATGCTCGGCTGTGCACCCAATCGTCCCAACGAGCACGAGGCACACTACCGCTCCACGCCTTTTGCAGACCACCGGTTGCACTATATCGAGCGCGGCAATCCACACAAACCGCTGGTGCTGTTCATCCACGGCACACCGGGGTCGTCCGCCGGCTTCGATGCCTACCTGTCGGATCCTCGTCTACTCGACGCCTACCATCTGATCGCGGTGGACCGTCTCGGTTTTGGACGTTCCGCCGCCAGCGGCGCGGTGGCATCGTTCGATACCCATTCCCGCAGCCTCGAGTCACTGTGGGCGCGCAACAAGAGCGCCGTGCGTGCATTGGTTGTGGGCCACTCACTGGGCGGCTCCATCGCCTATCGGGTCGCGCTGGATTACCCCGACGAAGTGGGCGGACTGCTGGCGATATCCGCGGCGGCGGATCCGACTTTATCGACCCCGCGCTGGTACAATCACGCAGCCAATATGGCGGTGGTCCGGTGGTTGGTGCCTTATCAGTTGAAGGTCGCCAATGTTGAAATGATGCCGCTCGCCCAGGAGTTGAGCCTGACCGCCGAACATCTGCATCGCTTGGACATACCGGTAACCATTGTGCAGGGCGCCAAAGACGCGCTGGTCGCGGCACCCAATGCGGATTTCGCCGCCAGCACGATCAACAACGGGCGTACCCGCGTCCTGCACATGCAGGAACATGGCCATTTCATCGTCTGGGAAGAGCATGGCATGATGGTGGATGAAATTCTGGCGCTGGCAAAAACGCTGCCCCCACGTCCGGAACCCGCGGCCGGTTCGACGGTCGAACCATTCCAGACAGTCGAGTAGCGACGCCAGACACGGTTGGCGTATCCGCTCAGCGGTCCAACCCAGAACAACGACAACGACAACGAAATAAGAACACCACAATTGCCGAAGGAGCACCCACATGAAAAAAGCTCTGCCATGGATTCCGATCGCCTTTATCCTGTTTGTATTCCTCCAATCGCTGGCGTTCAAGTTCAGCGGTTCACAGGAGACCGTCATCATCTTCGATACGATCGGAGCCTGGATGGCCAGCATCGGCCTGACCGCAATCGCCGGACCGTTCAGCGCGTACGGCGGCTGGGCGGTGGGTATCACCGAGCTCATCGCCTGCGGCCTGCTCCTGCTGCCGCGCACGCGCCTGCTGGGCGCGGCGATCGCCCTGGTCGTCATCAGCGGGGCGATCTTCTTCCACCTGTTCACACCGCTCGGTGTCGACCGTGCAATCGATGCGGCCGGTAACACCGACGGTGGCGCCTTGTTTTTCATGGCCTGTGGCGTATGGATATCCGCCGCGATCACCCTCTACCTGAACCTCAAGCGGCCCGGGGATAAGGCGGCTGTGGCACAAGACGGCCAACCGGCGTGAGAGCCTTGATCAGCGCGCTCGCGTTCTACGCGCTCGGCCTGAGCGGCCCCGCCAGCGCTCAGACGGTCGACGATGTAGCCGCGGAGTGGGAACTGAAACGCGACCGCGACGGCATTGCGGTGTTCACCACGCCGGTGGCGGGTTCTAAATTCAAAGCGGTGAAAGCCACCATGACGGTGGAGAGTTCCCTCAACGCCCTGGTCGCGCTGGTGCAGGATACGGGAGCCTGCCCCGAGTGGGCGGCCCATTGCAAAGCGGCAGAGGTCATCGATCAGGTGAATGACCAGGAGATGTTCGTGTACACCTTGAACGATATGCCCTGGCCGGTCTCCGATCGCGATGCGGTCGCCCACGTCCGCTGGCAGCAGGATCCCGAGACGTTGCAGATCGTCATGTCAGCAACGCTGGCACCGGACAAAGCCCCGCGTGTGAAAGGCAACGTGCGGCTCACTTATGGTGAGACCAGCTGGGAATTTGCCCCGGCTCAGGACGGTCAGGTGATCGTGACCAGCCGCGCCCACATTGACCCGGGTGGTGCCACCCCAGCATGGTTGACCAACCGCTTACTGGTGGACGCGCCGTTCGATACCTTGCGGGGCATGCGCAGCCTGCTCGCCACCGGGCGCTATGCCGAACTGGAATACGATTTTGTGACCGAGCCGTAGCCTGAGTGCATGACCCACTTTGAGTTCTGGCCACCACGGCTGTTCGAAGCACCCTACTACCTATACCTGCTGGGCCAGTGTGCCCTGCGCGGGTTGGCCCCCAAGACTCTGGCCAAGGCCAATTATGCGTTAGACCACGGCGAGCTCGGCCTCGGCTCCAAGTACGCCACCCAGATGGCGTTTGAGCAGGACTACTTTCTGCCCACCGTGTTGTTGCAAACGGACGGGGCCACCTCCGAGATCCACGCGCAAGCGGCAGCATTTGCCGCCCAGGCAGGCTACCCACTGATCCTCAAGCCGGACATCGGCGCGGTTGGCAAAGGCATCATCAAAGTCGATGACGAAAAGGACCTCGCACGGGCGCTCGAAGCATTGCGCGGACGGTATCTGTGCCAGCAATACACGCCGCACGCGGAAGAATTCGGGGTGTTTTACGCCCGCAAGCAGGGCCATGGCCAGATCACCGGTATCAACCAGAAACATTTCCCGACGGTCATCGGCGACGGCCGCACCGACCTTGCAGGCCTGGCGGCAGCGCATCCGCGCTTTACCGATCACTGGGGCTTATTTCTGCGCTATCTCGATACCACCCGCGTGCCTGCCGCCGGGGAGGTTGTGCGGCTCTCGTTTGTGGGGTCACACACCATGGGGTGCAAGTTCACCAACGACACCGCCCTGGCTACCCCAGCGCTCGCTGCGGCGCTGGACAAGATCTGTGTGTCCCAGCCCGGATTTAATTTCGGTCGCTTCGATCTGAAAGCGCCAAGCACCGCGGCCTTGCAGGAAGGTGATTTTGTGGTCATCGAGGTCAATGGGATCGCCTCTCTGCCCACACACATGTTCGACCCGGCACATTCGGTTTGGCAGGCGTACCGAATATTTCTCGATCACGGCAAGCTGCTGGCGCAGATCGCCGATGAGCATCGCGATCGATCCATGCCATTGGACGGCTACGGAGAGATCTGGGCGCGCGCCAAAGAGAACCACAAGGCGCTCGACGCCCTGCACGCCGACCTGATCGCCTGATCCGATCTACGCGTCGGATTCCTCAGCCCTGATAGTCCAGATAGGTCGGGAGACGTTCGCCCAGGTATTGTTTTAGGTACTTCTGCGGAATCTGCGGCACATCCAGGCAGAGCAGTAGCCCAGGCGTGTTGTTAAAACTGCCGTCCACCGCGGCGGAGACGAAGCGCGCCCCGAGCTTGTGATAGTGACGTATCAGCACCGGCACGTCGCGCTCATCAGCCTCCATCGCGCGCACGATCTTGGACACCTGTTGCATGGCCAGCGGCTGCTGGGCATTCAGATAGGCATGCCACAAGTCCCCGAGGTCCGCGTCGTAGACCGCTTTGGCTTCCACGGTCTGCAGCGGTTCGACCAGCGCATCACGAATGGCCGCCATCGTACGCGGATCATAGAGTCGCGACATCGAGACCACCCCATAGACACTGCGATAGCGCGGATTGGCGGTTAGATAGCGACCGATGCCGCACCACAGCAGATGTAGGCTGACGTGATTCTTTTGATATTCGGGCACCACAAACGAGCGACCGATCTCAAGGATCGGCGCGCCGTCGTAGAACACCTCGCTGAAGTCGAACATGGTAGCGAGATAGACCGCTTGAGGATCGCCCGTGGCGCGCAGTTCGTCGGTACGCCCCAGGCGGTATCCGCCCAGAATCTTCTGCGCGTCGTTGTCCCACGCCACCAAATGAACATAGTCCGCATCCCAACGGTCGGTGTCCCGCGCCAACCCACTACCCTCTTGATAGGCGCGGAAGGTCAACTCACGCAAACGCGTGACTTCATCGAGGACCTGCGGGGCCTCATGCTGGCGCAGTGCATAGATGGAGAACTGCCGGTAGGTGTGCATCAGATTGCCGGCGGGGAGCGCCGCGAGCTGAGCAGCGAGTTCCTGCGGCGCCACCGCTGGCGCGAGCGGTGCTGAGTCCTGTTCCGTATACACCGATTGTGGCAGCTCGATATGGGTGCTGCGCAGATATTGCAGCACGTCATCCAGCTCCCAGACGCTAGGATCCGCGGCCATGTTTACCCCGTGTCACTT
The DNA here is from genome assembly GCA_039028775.1 of Pseudomonadota bacterium. Classification (GTDB taxonomy): domain Bacteria; phylum Pseudomonadota; class Gammaproteobacteria; order Pseudomonadales; family Azotimanducaceae; genus UBA4421. The sequence goes on from JBCCHL010000008.1 coordinate 40,895, forward strand.
CTCAAGATTATTAAGACCATCATTCGACCCTGCCAGTTCCCCGCGCTGCGCTCTGGCGAGGCCCATGACATAGACCAGGGTATAGATCGTCCCGATCACAAACCCTGGCAGGATGGTCATTATTATCTCCGGTGTTCGCGCCACCACATGAATTCCATAGGCGGAAGCGAACAGAATGGCGGCTATGATGCCAGTGGTCACCGGGATGCGGAAGCGCAGATTTGTCAAACGCGCAAACAGTCCTTCGGTAACGAGTGTCATGATGAAGGTCAGGATCAGGCTGTAGGTACCCTGCACCAAACCGGCGCGCCAGGCGAGGTCCGCGCCGTGCGTCCAGTTCACAAACACCGCCCAGCCACCGTAGACCAGCAAACCCGCGATCCCGGCGAACAGGCTGCGCGTCAAGGCTGCGCGGCCGGACGCTGTCACCCGGCCTGATCCCCATCGCCGAGACGCTCTAACAGGCCAGCCTGCACAAGCGCCTGAGCCTCGGCCGCAAGTTGTTTGCGATCCCCACCCTGCAGCGGCGGGTGAAAAGCCACGATCACGCGGCTCGGGCCGAGGCCGAGCGCATTAACAAAGTGCCCAACAAAACTGCGATTAGGTACCGGGACCTTCGGATCAGGCAGATACCAGGCATAGGCTTCACGCTCGGTGGCAGACATGGGTCGGCCCTCATAGTCCGCGTAGACCACACTAACCGGCTGGATCGCGGAACTCTCCGTGGCGGCGAACAAGCTGCTGCGAAACGGCGCGACATAGTCGCCACTGGTGCTGGTACCCTCGGGAAACAGGATCAGGCTCTCACCGTTCGTCAGATGCTGCTCCAAGACCTCGATCTGCTCCGCAGCACGGCGCGGGTTGCGCTCCAGAAACAAGGTGTTTTGCAACTTGGCGAGCTTGCCGAACAACGGCCAACCCGCCACCTCAGACTTGGCAACAAAAGCCCCTTCGATCTGCGAACCGAGGACAAACACGTCCAGATAGGACGCATGGTTGGAGACATAGACCGCGGGATGCTGCGCGGTCGGTTGACCGTGAACTTCAACACGCATCCCACACAGACGGCAAACAAAACCATGGAACAACAAGGGAAAACGATACACGGCAGATGAGCGCAAGAGCCGCAACACCAGCATGGTGCTAGCACCGACTAGTATCCACAACAACAGCACCAACGTATGCAGGACGATACGCAACGGTTGCCCAGCCGGAGTTAGGCGCGTGTCTTCTGGTCGTGGATCGCGGTCACTCACGGCGTCTCTCGTTTGGTCAGATCTGCAAGCCGACAAGCGAGTCAGGCCGGGTTTCTCACGAGGGCTGGAAACTGGCGATAGGTCAGCGCTCGCCAGAGCCATTCGACCGGACCGTAGCGGTAACGGCTCAACCAGAAGGTACTGAGCCAGAGCTGCAACACCCAGATCGCCAGCACCACGGGGTAGAGGCCCGCACGCGAAAACTCGCCCACCAGACCCAAACCCGCGCCGGTGAACACAAACAAGCAGATCACCGAGTGCATCAGGTAGTTGGTGAGCGCCATGCGACCAACGTTGGCCAGCGCGCGTCGCAGCCGCGCCAGGCTTCCCTTCTCGACGATCCAACCGATCAGTCCCAGATAGCCCAGCGCCATACCCAGACGGCCGAAATGGTAGGTCCATTGCAATTGGGCAAAGCTCGCCAGCAGATCAAAGTCACAGCGTATCGCCGCGGCGACCTCCCACCCATTGAAGGCAAGACCGAGCGGGAACCCCACCAACATCAGGCGGTGATAAAGCCCAACGCCGCCACCCCCTTGCAGCACGCGCCACTTATACAGCGCCATGCCGAGCAACATCATCGCCAGGGCATCCCAGAAGAGATACAGGGGCAGCACAAAGACGAGGATGTCGACCATATAATCTGCGGTGAAAGCGAGCGCCGTGGCATAGCTTGTGCGCCGCGCTGCCATCTCCTGGGCCACGGTCTGCTCGTCGACCTCATAGTCCACGGCAAAACCTTCCCACGCTTCTACGGCGGCTTGCTGCTCCGCGCTGATCTGTTCTGCGGGCAAACCCTCAACCTGCAGCGACACGTCTCGCGCTGTGCTCAAGCCGTAGTGTGATACCAAGTGCAACAAAGACATCAACACAATCAGCACCGCGGCACAGATGGCCAACTTATTAGGGGATACATTGCGCACCCAAAACAGGAGGAAGGCCGCCAGCGCGTACACCAGGAGAATATCGCCGGTCCAGAGCAGGATGTAGGCGTCGAAGATGCCGAATATCAGCAGCCAGAAATTGCGCACAAAGTGCAGCCCCGAAGGGCGCTGATCCCCTGTCCGCTGCCCCAGCGTAAACAGCACCACACCCGCACCGAAGAGGATAGAAAACAAGCCGCGCATCGCACCTTCGGCAAACAGCTCGATGAAGCCCCAGACGCCAACGTCCAGCGGCCCTGACATCGCTGTACCCGGCGCGGAATACGCCCCGCTATACAAACCGAAGCCGATGATATTGAGCAAGAGGATACCCAAGAGCGCGAAGCCGCGAAGCACATCGAGCATTTCGATGCGATCCTGCTCCTGTGTGGGGGCAAGGCTCACGACCCGCCTCCCGCTCGAGTTCCCAGTGTTCTGCTGTGCCGCTTCACATCAACCCCCTTCGATCCGTGCCACAAAAAAGACTTCGGCATCCGGCTCGATGGCTTCCAAGAACGCGTCCTGATAGATCTGGCCGTCGATGGCGACCGCCGTCTCGTCGAGTAGAGGGCCCAATTCGGGCCAGCGCCGCTTCAGCTCAGCCACAAGATCACGGTAGACCGTGGCGTTGGTTGTCAGCTCGCGATCGGCGCCGCTGGCGGCGACAAAGTTGTCGGGGAGAATCACTTTGGCCATATCGATCTTGGGGTCCTGCAGACGCGTAAAACGCCCATGCTAACACGATGCCAGCCTGTCGATCGCTTACGCGGTCGCGCTGGAGTCGGCTCAAAGGGTGCCGACGAGTTCACCAAAGAACCCGCCTTGTACGCATTCGTGCCAGAGATTGAACCCTGAAATTCCGGGGTTAGCGGAAACCGCTGGTGTGCAACCAGACCCGCCTGAATTCAGCGCGCGACACACGACAAGACGAGCGGGGATTTACCTATTCGTCATCCAACGCCGACAGGATGTTCGGTGGGGACAACGGCAGATCGCACAAGCGCTGACCCAACGCCCGCGACACCGCGTTCGCACAAGTCGCCAGTGGCGCTACGATCGGCGTCTCGCCCACCCCCCGCACGCCATAAGGATGGCTCGGGTTGGGGACTTCAATGATATGGGTGTCGATCATCGGCAGATCGGATGCCACTGGGATGCGATAGTCGAGGAAGCCTGGATTTTCGAGCACCCCGTCCGCGTTGTAGACGTACTCTTCATTGAGCGCCCAACCGATGCCCTGGGCCGCGCCGCCCTGCATCTGGCCTTCCACATAGGCCGGATGGATCGCGCGGCCTGCATCCTGGATCGCAGTGAAGCTCAGGACATCCACCTTGCCGGTCTCACGATCGACCTTCAGATCGGCAAAGTTGACGGAAAAACTCGCGCCTGCACCTTGCGCATTGAGCGATGCACGACCCTGGATCGGGCCACCGGTTTTGGCCGCTTTGGCCGCGAGATCCGCCAGGCTCAATGGTTTCACATCCGCGTTGACCCCTGGCACAGGCACCGCCTGCCCGTCTTCCCAGTCCACCTGTTCTGCATCTAGCCCCCACGTGAGCGCCGCGCGTTGTTTACAGTTGGCGATCACGTCTTCGCACGCCTGGGTAACCGCCAGTCCCGTCGCAAACGTGGTCCGGCTGCCGCCGGTCGTGTTACAAAAGCCGGTACTTTCGGTATCCCCTACCTGCACCCGGACATTCTCGTAGGGTATCCCTAGGGTCTCCGCTGCCATCAGTGCCATGGATGCACGCGAGCCGCCGATATCCTGGCTGCCCTCGATCACCATGATCGTGCCGTTCTCGTTGACATTGACCTCGGCCGATGACTGGTTACCGATGTTAAACCAGAAACCCGCCGCCACACCACGACCGGCACCTTCGGGCACCGGCTTGGCGTAGTTGGGATGGTTCTTGGCCGCCTCGATACAGGCTTTGAAGCCGATTGGAGGAAACTTGGGTCCATAAGGGGTCTGCGTGCCTTCGTCCGCTGCGTTGACCAGACGCAGATCCAGCGGATCCATGTCCAGCGCGATGGCAGCTTCATCCAAGGCACACTCGAAGGCGTGCATGGTCTGCGGTGCGCCTGGTGCGCGATAAGCCGCCACCTTTGGCTTGTTGACGAGCACATCGTGGCCGACCACATGGAAATTCTCGATCTGGTAGGGCGCGTAGATCGACATGATGCCAGGCATATGGGGCGAGCCCTGAAACGCGCCCGCTTCGAACGCCGCCCAGGTGTCCGCGGCGACAATCGTGCCGTCGTTCTTCAGACCAACCTTCACACGCGTGACCGTGCCGGAACTCGGTCCGGTCGCACGGAAGACTTCTTCGCGACTCATCTGCATCTTCACCGGCCGACCTGCCTTTTCGGACAGCAGCGCCGCGACAGGCTCGAGATAGATCACTGTCTTACCACCGAAGCCGCCACCGATCTCGCTGGCGATAAATTTCAGATCCGCCATATTCTTGTTCAGTACTTTGGCGGTGAGGGTGCGAAATTCGAAGTGTCCCTGGGTACAGCACCAGACCGTGCCGCGACCGGTCTCGTCGATATTGGCCACGCAGGCGTGCGGCTCGATGTAACCTTGATGGGCCATCGGCACGGTATATTCGCGCTCGATGACAAGGTCTGCAGCGGCAAACCCTTCCTCTAGATCACCACGGGCCAGCTGAGAGATGTTGGCGACATTGGAAGGGTGGTCGGGTTTCTCCGGAAGCTTGGTGTAACAATGTTCGTCGACCAACGGTGCGCCATCCGCCATCGCATCGAGCACGTCGAGCACGGGCGTGAGCACCTCATATTCGACTTTGATCGCATCGAGCGCGGCATTCGCCAGCGCCATGGACGAGGCCGCCACCGCCGCAACGGCGTGGCCATGATAGAGCACTTTGTCCCGTGCCATCACATTTTTTGCCACATCGTCCAGGGTCCCGCCGCCTTCGCCAGGCATGTCCAAGGCGGGTACGCCACCCGGAAAGTCGCGGCCGGAGACCGCCGCGAACACGCCGTCCATCGCCAGGGCTGCGCTGACATCCACACTCTTGATACGCGCATGCGCGTGCGGGCTGCGCAGGATACGGCCGTGGATCATGTTGGGTAGGATGAGATCCGCACCGAAGCGCGCACGCCCGGTTACCTTGTCCACGCCATCCGGTCGTACGGGACGAGTCCCGATCTGCTTGAAGTCTACTGCCTCTGACATGGAATGAGCCTCCCGTGCTCTCTATCGCACTCTGTCCCGCACTCTATCCGGCGTTGTTGAATGCTCATATGTACTTATCGGCCAATCTCCGCAGCATCGCGGCGACGCCGAGTTGGGTTTTAGACGCGCGGAGATCGCACCCGCTGCGCCCCAAATCTGATGAACCTCTTTGAATTTACACCAGGACGCGGCCGCTGGGAACCTGCCCCCTAGACGCTGCGACCGCCGTCCACATTAATCGAAGTACCGGTCAGAAAGTCCCCATCTTCCGAAGCGAGAAAGGTCACCGCCGCGGCAACATCCCGAGGCTCGGCAAGACGCCCCCGGGGAATGGTCGCGACCAGGTTCTCGGTCGCCTGCTCGTCCAGCGAATCGACCCCCATCGCGCCTTTCATGAAGCCGGTATCGGCCGCGACCGGATTGACCGCGTTGACCCTGATGTTGTTGCGCGCCACCTCCATGGCAAGCCCTTTGGTCATGGTGAGCACCGCCCCCTTGGTACCGTTGTACGGCGTGACGCCCGGCCTGGGTGCAACGGCACCGATGGACGCGATGTTGACGATCACCCCACCGCCCTGCTCGATCATGTGGGGGATGACGTACTTGCAGCCGAGGAACACGCCGCGCACGTTCACGGCGAAGACCGCATCGAACTCCTCGACGCTGATCTTCCACATCAAGCGCTGGTGGTGGGAATAACCGGCGTTGTTGACCAGCACATCCACACCGCCAAAACCGTCCACCGCCGCTGCGACCAGCCTTTGCACCTGGGACTCTTCTGCGACATTGCACGCATGGGTCAATACCTCCCCTCCGGCCGCGCGGATTTCTTCGGCCACCGCCGCCATGTTGTCCTCGTTGACGTCGGTGACCACCACTCTGGCGCCTTCGGCGGCAAAACGCTTAGCGGTGGCGGCCCCAAAGCCGGAACCAGAACCGGTGACGATCACCCGGCGATCGGTAAATCTGGACATGTCTTTTTCTCCATGTAGGTCTGCGCGGCTTTGTGGGCCCGACCGCTCGATCTGTCTGCACGCTGTGCATGTTCACTCAGTGGCGCTCACAACCAGGGGTGATGCTGACGTAAAGCAAGCTCGCCCGCGCGGCCATCAAGTATCTCTCCCCACGGATGGTAACCGCCTTTGTGGAGGGAAGAAAATGATTGGCAAGTCCGTTTGCCTCACGCAAACTCCGCGCCCATCTTGGTGCAGGCAACGGAGTGAGAGTGGCGAAGCTGGTCGGTTGGCAGGAATGGGTCAGTCTCCCGGAGTTGGGCATCGATCGCGTGAAAGTCAAAGTGGACACCGGCGCCAGGACCTCAGCTCTGCATGCGCAGGCGATTACCTCAACCTTGATCGATGACGAAGAATGGGTGGCGTTCAAACTCCACCCGTTGCAGGACAATACCCAGGTTGAGGTCGATTGCCGCGCCAGGGTAACCGGTCATCGCGTGGTGCGCGATTCCGGCGGCCACGAACAAACCCGCGTGGTGATCGAGACGCTCATCCAACTGGGCGACGACGAATGGCCGATCGAGATGACCCTGACGAATCGGGAGAACATGGGGTTTCGCATGTTGCTAGGCCGCAACGCGATCGTGAATCGTCACTACGTCGACCCGAGCCAGGCGTTTATCCTGACCATGCCTGAGATCGACGACGCGCAACTGGACGAAGAAGAAGAGCAGGAAGACGTCAGCCCCACCCGGCCTGCCGATCGGGATTGAGTCCGACCCCACATGCGTATTGCCATCTTATCCCGCAACAAGAATCTCTACTCCACCCGGCGCCTGCTCGAAGCGGGGTTGCAGGCGGGGCACGACGTCCGTGTGATCGACCATATCCGCTGTTTCATGGACATCACCTCGGATAATCCCTCGATCCACTATCGCGACGAAGAATTTGGCCCGAGTCACTTCGACGCGGTGATTCCGCGCATCGGCGCCTCGGTCACGTTCTACGGCTGTGCCGTGGTGCGCCAGTTCGAGATGATGGGCGTGTACTGCGTGAACGAATCGGTGGCGATCACCCGCGCACGGGACAAGTTGCGCTCGCTACAGCTGTTGTCCCGCCGTGGGGTTGGGATCCCCGTCACCAGTTTCGCCAACTCGCCCGACGATCTGCCGGGCCTGATCCGTGAGGTTGGCGGTGCCCCCCTGGTGATCAAGGTGCTGGAGGGCACCCAGGGCATCGGGGTGGTACTGGCCGAAACCCTCCAGGCCGCAGAATCGGTGATCCAGGCGTTCATGGGAATGAACGCGTCCATCCTGGTGCAGGAGTACATCGCCGAAGCCGGTGGTGCGGACATCCGTGCCTTTGTGGTCGGCGGCCGGGTGATCGCGGCGATGATGCGGCAGGCACCGGAAGGCGAGTTTCGCAGCAATCTGCATCGCGGCGGCAAAGCCAGCCTGGTACGCCTCACCCAGGAAGAACGCGCCACTGCCGTCCGCGCGGCTAAGGTCATGGGGCTCAACATCTGTGGCGTCGACATCCTGCGCAGCAGTCGCGGTCCACTGGTGATGGAGGTCAATGCCTCGCCGGGCTTGCGTGGCATCGAAGAATCCACCGGTCGCGACATCGCCGGCCTTGTGATTAAATTCATGGAGCGTTATGCCCGCCCCAACGCAACCCGCACCCGAGGACGCGGCTAGGCATAAGGCAACGCTTGGGTCGTGATACCGAACCGCCGTTTCGAAGAACTCAGGAGGGGACATGCCGCAGGCGAGCGTCACACACAACGAGCCGCCCAGTCACCACGGCGGACTTGCCAATCTCGATACTGAGCACAGCTATTGGCTGCAACCGATCGATGGCAGCTTGCCGGACGATCTGGAAGGTACTTTTTTTCGCAACGGTCCGGGGCGCCAGCGCATCGGGGAGGAGAAATACGGTCACTGGTTCGACGGGGATGGCATGTTGTGTGCCTTCACCTTCAATCAAGGCCACGCCCACTTCAAGAACGCCTATGTGCGCACCCCCAAATATCTCGCTGAGACCGCCGCGCAAGACATCAGGTTTCGCGGTTTCGGCACCCAGATCCCCGGCGGCCTGCGCGCCAACCTCGGCAAGATGCCCGCCAATCCGGCCAACACCAATACGATCTATCACGGCGGCCATCTGTTCGCCCTGAACGAAGGCGGCCACCCTTGGGAACTGGCACCCGAGGATCTTTCCACCATCGGCGAGTTCAACTACGACGGCGCCCTGAAGACAGGACAGGTCTTCAGCGCGCACGGGCGCATTCACCCGGGCACCGGCGACTACATCAATTTTGGCGCCGGTATCTCCGGCTTCGGGCTGCGCGGGCCAAAGCCCTGTATCCACATGTATCGCATCTCCCCCGATGGCAAGATGCACACGCGCGGCCAGGTCCCGGTGGAGCACTTCCCGTTCTGTCACGACTTCTGCATCACCGAGCACTACGCCGTGTTCTTCCTGGGTTCGATCACCTTCGATGGCATGGGCTCGGTGATGCTCGGGCGCAAGACCATCTCGGACGTGGTCAAGTACGATCCCGCTATAAACATGCAGGTACACGTGGTCGACATCAACACGCTCAAGGTGGTCAAAACGATGGAGCTGGACCACGGCGCAATCATCCACTTCGGCAACGCCTTCGAGCGTGGTGATGAGATTGTGGTGGACGCCATGTTCCAGGACAGTTTCGAAGCCAACAACACCCTCACAGATGTGTTCCGCGACGACACCCGCTTTGGCGGCGGGCAGTACAAGCGCTACACGCTGAACCTCAAGACCGGCGCGGTGGACGAGGCGCTGGTGGTGGATACCGAGAGCGAATTCCCGACATTCAACCAGAACTACGTAGGCCGTCCGCACAGCGTTACGTATACGGCCTGCTCTGTTGACAATGGCGCCAACGGTTTCTTCAATGCCATGCAGCGGGTGGAGACGGACGGTCGTGCGACGCTCGTCACCCTGCCCCAAGGTCACTATGGCTCAGAGCCCTTGTTCGCTCCCGCGCGCGGCGCCGACAAAGAGGACGACGGCTATATTCTGGAGGTCGTCTACGACGGCTTTGCCCATCGCAGCGAGCTGCAGATCTACCGCGCGGATGCCTTCGGCGAATTGGTCTGTCGCCTGCCTTTGCAGCACCACCTGCCGCATCAATTCCATGGTTACTTTGTCGACCGCGTGTTTATATAATCCTGCCCGCCAGCACGAGTCCAAACTACCCATGCGCACTTTCAACTGGGTCCGACAGATCGGAACCCACCGATTTGGTATCACCCACGACTTTGTCACCGAGGGCGACGAGGTTTACCTGGAACGCTGGATAATGTGGTTCGGCCTGACCCTGCGTCTGCACAAATTTCACAAGGGCGACGACGACCGAGCTTTTCACGATCACCCATGGTGGTTTGTCACCATACCCACCCGCAACTATGCAGAACGCACTCCGCAACAAACGCACAGCATCGTGCGCGCGTGGCGGCCCCACTTTCGTCCCGCCCACTATCGCCACATCGTCGCTTTGTTGGAGGATCGCCCGGTGTGGACGTTGATCATCACCGGTCCGAAGGTCAAGGAGTGGGGTTTCTGGGAGGCGGATCGGTTCATCCATCACGAAGAGTGGTCCCGACACTGTGAGACCAAGGCCGGAGCGGGCGAGAACCCAATCACATGATCCGCGCCGGGTTCAGGTTGGGTTCTGGCGATGCTTGCGCGCGTTCCAGACAATAAGCCCGATACCGAGAAGCATACCGACACCGCGGGTGACTGCGTCAGGCCACACCAACAAACCCGCCGCGACCAACCCAATCGCGCTTTCCAGACCCGAAAGGTCGGTAAACAAATAGCGTTCCACCGCCATCGCGAGCGTTATCATCAACACCAAGGTGATCGCACCCGCCAGCAGCACATCCGCCCAACCGGTATCGCCGGTCAGTAACAATGGGGCAAACGCCATCATCAGGGGGATGACAAACAGTCCACTGGCGAGCTTGAACGCCTCGATCGCACTGCGCATCGGCGGCGCCCCGGCGATACCCGCACCGGCGAACGCGGCCAAGGCGATCGGCGGCGTGACGTTGGAGGTCTGAGCGAGCCAGAAGATGATCATGTGGGCCGTGATGAGGGCGAGCCCCAGCTCCTGGAGCGCCGGACCGGTCATCACAGACAGCACTATGTAGGCGGCGGTGGCGGGCAGACCCATGCCCAGGATCAACGCCGCTACGGCGACCAGCAGCAGCGCCAGCCACAACATACCGGAAGACATCGCGACCACCGATTCGGTGAATTGCAGGCCTATCCCGGTCTGCCCGATCGTGCCGACCACAATCCCGGCGACCGCGCAGGCGATGGAGATCGGTATGGCCAGGCGCGCACCCTCGGCGAGAGCCTGGACCAAGTCGTCTGGACCGATGCGGGTATGGGCGCGCAACAAACTCGCAACCACAACGGCTGCACACCCCGATACCCCGACCAGCACTGGCGAATAATTTTGCAACAGCATCGCGGTGATCAACACCAGAGGAAGCAGGAAGTGCAGGCCATCGCGCACGATGTGCCAGACCCGGTTGCCATCCACCTGCCCCTTGAAGCCCGCCTTGCTCGCCAGGATGTGCACATACAGCAGTACCGACGTGAAATACAACAACGCGGGTACCAGGGACATCCATACGATGTCGCCGTAAGGGGTTTTGGTGAATTCAGCCATCACAAAAGCGCCGGCACCCATGATCGGCGGCATGATCTGCCCGCCGGTCGAAGCAGCGGCTTCGATACCCGCAGCCTGGGGCGGCTTAAACCCGAGCTTCTTCATCATCGGGATGGTCAATGAGCCCGTGGTGACGGTATTGGCGATCGCACTCCCGGAAATCGAGCCCATCGCCGCAGACGCCAACACGCTGGCCTTGGCCGGTCCACCGCGAAAGCGTCCGGCCGCAGCAAACGATAAGTCGATCAGAAATTTACCGGCACCAGTAACCTGCAGGAACGCGCCGAACAGGACAAAGCTGAACACGGCCCCGGCGGCGATCCCGATCGGCGCGCCGTACAACCCGGCCTGGGTGAACACCTGGAAACGCACGATCCGCTCGAACGAAAAACCGCGCGTGGCGATGACGTCCGGCAGTAAATTCCCAAACGCCCCGTAGAGAACAAAGGTCAAGCCGACCAGCATCATCACCAGGCCCACAGAACGTCGCGCCAGTTCGAGGGTGGCGACGATGAGGATCATGCCAGCGGCGAAGTCGGCCGGCTGCAGTCCATAGAGAAGGTGCTCAAGGCTCTTGTAGTCGAATTGCAGGACCCGTAGCGTGCCCCACAGCACCGCGACAATCACCAGGCCATCGAACAGTCGGGTCCAGGATCCATCCCTCGCGACCGGGTACAACAGGTACCCCCGCGCGACGATTGCCCCCGACGTGGGGATGGGGACCCGTCTCGAGAATCGGGTACTCGTCACCCCCGACGTCGGCGTGCCCTACACCTTTGCCGACTCGCTCGTGGTGCGCGGTCCGGTTCGGGCCGGAGACCTGCTCATCGTCGATCCCTCCGCCGAAGCGGGCGAGGGAGAGATCGCCCGCCGCGACCCGGTGAACGGGTTGGCCGATGTGCTCACCAACGGTGAGCTCATGAGTGAGCCCTGGGCCATCACCGTGGATGACGCCGGGCGACTGCTCATCGCGGATCGCCAGGCCGATCCGCTCGGATCGGGGACGCAGCGGGGGGCTCTGCTGCGGTACGACCCGGTTACGGACGAGATGACGACGGTGACCTCGTCGTCGCTCTTCGTCGACCCCGTGGATGTGATGCTGGTGGGGAACGAGGTGCTGCTGCTCGACGACGACG
>JBCCHL010000009.1:0-45476 GCA_039028775.1 Pseudomonadota bacterium
CGCTCGCAGCTCATATAGGGGGTGGCGAAGACCCGTCAGGGGCGATCGACGAGGGGCGCAACGCACGCCTGTCCGTCTTGTTGGACGGTCTTACACAACTCCACGAGGATGAGGAGTACGACGCCCCTCGTCGATCGCCCCTGACGGGTCTTCGCCACCCCCTATATGAGCTGCGAGCGTATCTATGAGCGCCGCTGTTGCGCGTCGATTGTCCGCCTGATTTACGCCTTCTGCGCGCTGTGGTTGCAGCGCAGACCACAGCATCTCCTGGAGGTCCTCCAGCACATAGAGCTTGTCCTCCTGCTCGTCGGGCACAAAATCGAGGAGGGTACGCACCTCTTCCACTTCCTCCAGGGCTTCCAGACGCGCCTTGGGAACCGCCGCTTCGCGCACCACGACCAGCTGATAGTCGGTGGAAAGATCCTCCGCCTGCAGCAGGCGCAGCGCCTGCATGGACTGCGAGTTCGGGTCTTTCAACGCCAGCGTTGAGTAGTCGAACTTGGCCTGTGAAGTCTGCCACGCAGCAAACGCACCGACGATGCAGACACAGATCACCACCGGGCGGCGACGCCGCACCAGCCAGGCGACCACCCTATCGCTGGTGGGCAGATTCATGAGGTGCGCTTTGGGCGCGCCGCTCACCATATAGAAGGCCGGCAGAAACGTGAGCGCGAGAAAACACGCCACCAGCATGCCGCCCGCCGAGATAGTACCCAGGTCGGCGAGCCCGCGATAATCGGTCGGCACGAAACCCAGAAAACCGATCGCGGTGGTCAGCGTACACAAGACGATTGCCCTGCCCACGCTGCTGGCGCTGTCCTGCAACGCCACTGCGACATCGGGCACATGGGCGTTCACCGCCTGTTGAAAGCGCAGGGAGAAGTGCAGCGCAAAATCCACGCCCAACCCGAAGAACATAACGATGAACACAACGGACAGAGTGTTGTATTCGCCGACGGTGAGCATGGCGAGCGCGCTGGTCCAGATCACCCCGATCAGGAGCATCAGAAAAGTTGCGGCGATGATCTTTCCCGAGCGCACACCCAGCAACATCACCACAAACAAGAGCGCCAACGAAAGCCACCCGGCCAGACTCACGCCTGAGATCGCAGCCTCGATCTCCTCGTGTTGCAGGGGTAACTCACCCGTGAGCCAAACGTCCACGTCAGGGTGATTCTCCAGCCCGGCGATCACCTCGCGCAACTGCGCGACAAACACCGCATTGGGCAACGCAACATCGAACTGGGAGAAGGCCTTTACGTAGATCAACTGATAGCGAATCTCGTCGCTCGCGAACATCTCATCGGTCCACCAGATGGTGGCATCCTCTCCGGCGGTCAATCTCTGCAGCGAGGTGCCGAGGAGATCGAGCACCTTGTCGAAACCCGTCGGGGCATCGTTCTCAACCCCGTCTGCGACCAGACGGAGCACCCCCGCCAGGCTGTTGGTTTCGGCGACGGCGGTCAGCCATGGCTGGGCTTCCGCAAGGCGGTCCGCCATGTCGTCAAGATCGTCCAGATCCATATACAACATGGCATGGTCGCGGAAGAAACGCTCCGCCCCCGGTGCCGCGATCGCGGTGAAGTAGTCGGGCCTTGCCGCCAGCTCGTCGAGGATCGCGGTCGTGGTGAGTTCTAGTTGCTTGATCGAGGGACTGCGAACCACGATCACGCCGGTGCGCACGAGGTCGGGAAAGGCCGCTTCGAAACGATCAAAATCAGCCCGCCAATCGGATTGCTGATCAATAAGATCGCCAAGATCGGAGTTCATGCGAAATTGTGTCACTGCGACCCAGGCCGCCACGATCGTGATCAGGCCCACCACGGCGAGGATCAGGCGTGGCCGCTGCACCACCCTATTAACCCAGGCGACTACCCACAGCATCAGCGTTAGTCTGCTAAGTCTTCGAGTTCGTCGTCGTCAAACTCATCAAATTCATCGAAGAGATCGTCGAGCGGCGGTGCACCGTCGTAGACCGCATGCGTGCGTTGCTGGAAATAGGCATCGCGGGTGAAGGCATAGCCATCTAGCGCCGTGGTGTCGCGGGCTCTGGTTGCATCGAGCAGACCTGCGCGCCGACTGACCACATCGGCAACCCCAACCCCCCAGTGGTACTGAGAGCCCAGCATCACCCGAGGCAGCGCCCCACGAAAAAGCGTGGTCGGCAGATCGCGCACGGTGGACGGCCCGAGGAACGGCACGTAGATGTAGCGTGAACGAGTATAGCCCCACACCGCCAGGGTCTGTCCGAAGTCTTCGTTGCCAAAGCGCCACCCAAAGTCAGACGCGACGTCGAACAACCCGGCCACGCCCACCGTTGAGTTGACCAGGAAACGTCCCAGATCGGTCGCGGCCCTGGCGGGCTTCCCCTGCAGGGCGCCATTCAGGGCACTCGGAACATGGCGCAGATTGACGAAAAACCGCACCAGCCGCTTTTCCACCCAGTCCGGTGTGACGCTCCGATAGCCTTGGGCTACGGGTATCAACACTGCCCGATCGACACCATCTGATATCCGATAGCTGGCGCGGTTGGCATTCTCCGACGGATCAATCACCGCATATTCGTGACCCTTCAAGGCGCTGCAACCAGCGAGCAGTAGTAGCAGCAACAATCCTGCGACGGGCCTCATGTCAATCCTCGGACGCTGGCGAGTTGCGGTACTCCGCAATTTTCAGTGTCAGGTGGGCCAACAGAGCCCCGAACCCCTCCTGCTTGATCACACTGCTGTAGTCCGCACGGCGCAGCGACAGGTCGCTCACACCGTTAGCGACCACATTAAAAATGCGGTTACTCCTGACAAAGTAGTCCAAGGTTACGGCATCCTCCCCCTTCCGTTCGAGGGTGGTTTTTACCACAAATCCATTCTTCACGGCAGCCACGTCCTGGGTGACAAAACGCAACGGATTGGGGGTATCAAAGCGATCGGCATAGGTGGCCACCACCAGCGTGCCCAACTGCTGGAGATATGCCTCGCGCTGAGCATCGTCGAGTTTGCGCCATTCGCGACCGATGCTGATGCGCCCTATCCGCGGTAGGTCAAAGCGTTCAAGGATCTGTGGCTCCAGGCGTGCTGCGCGAGCGGTAAACCCTTCTATATCCTTGGCAGCAAGCAGAGCATTGTGCAGCTCTTCCACCAGCATCCGAGCGTCCTCGGCGCCGTTTTCCAGCACTTCCGCCTTCACCGGCGCGCTGCCGCACAGCGTCAACAGCGCAGCGCACAGCCAACGCCCGACAAGCTTGGTGCTCAACTGATCAGCCATAGGCTCAAGCCTTCGAAATAGGTGATAAAGAACAATGCTACCAGCAACACGAGCATGAACGGCAGCGTCGCGCCGTAGAGTTCGAGCAGGGGTTTCTCGAAGCGGTAACTTGCGATAAACAAGTTCATTCCCACCGGAGGGGTAAAGTAGCCGATCTGCATATTGGCGAGGAACACGATGCCCAGGTGCACCGGATGGATATTGTAACTTGCAGCCACCGGCAGCAGCAGAGGGACCATGATGACAATCGCGGAGAATATATCGAGCACCGCACCCAGCGCGAGCAACAGCACGTTCAAGAACAACAGGAAGCCCAACGGACTTGTGATATAGGTCTGCATGAGTTCGAAGAGCTGCTGAGGCACCTCGGCATCCACCAGGAAATTCGTGAATGCCAGGGCGATGCCCAAGATCAGCAGGATACCGCCGACCATGACCATGCTATCGACCATCACACCTGGCAGGCGTCTGAAACTGACCTCCTTGTATAGCACCACCTCGGCAAGAACAACATACAAGGCGGTCACAGCAGCCGCTTCGGACACCGCAAACACGCCGCCGAACACACCACCCAGCACAATGAACGGAAGCGGCAGCTCCCAGCGGGCGGCATACAACGCGCTCTTAACCCGAGCGCGTTCGAACGGGGTACGTGGAATGACACCGCCACGATGTCGCCACAGCGTCCATATGATCAGCAATCCCAGCATCAATCCCAGCGGCACGACACCCGCGATAAACAGATCCACAATGCTGAAAGGTTCACCAACATCGAGTTGTTGGGCGATCACGCCATACAGGATCAAGGGCACCGAAGGCACCAGCAGCAGACCGAGACTCCCGGAGGTAGTGACTAACCCCAGGCTGTATTTCTCGTCAAACCCCGACTCTTTTAGCGCCGGGAGGAGCAATGCCCCGAGCGCAACGATCGTCACGCCCGATGCACCGGTGAGGGCGGTGAACATGGCACACGCCACAAAACCGACAATCGCAAGACCGCTGGGCAGGAAGCCGAACAGGCTTTGCACCAGATTCACCAGGCGCGTCGAGGTATTGGATTCGCTCAGCAGGTAGCCGGCAAACGTGAACAGGGGCAGTGCCACAAGCAGCGGCGTGTCAACGATACGGTACAGTTCGATCGCAACGATCGACAGCTCGATGTCCACACTATAGAAGCCGAGCATCGCCGCGCCCAGCAGCACGGCGAACAGCGGCGCGCCGGCCATCGCCGCCAGGATGAGGATGAGAATGCCGGCCCAGATCACAGCGGCCGCACCACGCGCAGAGCATAGCGAGCACTCATGACAAACGCACCGACCGGGATGATGAGTTCGCATATCCAGGCCGGGACAACACCGAAAGCGATGGTGCCGTCCTGGTACTCGTATTGGATAAACTCGATGCTGTACCACCCGAAGATCGCGAGCATCGCACAGGTGAACAACCCGATAAAGCGGTTGACGTAAGGTTTGAACACCTCAGGCAGGAATCGCCCCGCCAGGTCGATGCGGATATGATTGTCGGAACGCGATGCAACCATCGCGCCTAACATGGCCACCCACAGGACCATCACCCGCACCGCAGAATCGCCCCAGAACAGGCCACTATCGAGGAAGTTGCGCATGATCACCTGGGCGGCGGCCACGCTGATCATCGCGCCCAGCAAGAGCGCCAGGAGCGCGTCTTCCAGGCGGTGGAGAACCTTCAGCAGACTCGCGATGGGCCTACTCCCGCAGTTTCTGCAGCAGCGCCTCTACTTCGGCATAGACTTCAGGGGTCACGTAGTTGTTCGCGATCAGGCGCGCGCGTGCATCTTCGGCAAGCGTATCCCATCGGTTCATGCTGTCAGTCTCGGGTTTCTGCCACACCACCCCCTGGCCGGACAGCGCCGCCTTAGCGCTCACGTGGTCACGACGGGCGGTGCTGTCCGCCTCGGCCACCGCTGCTTCGAGCTCTTCGCGCACGATCGCCTGCTCTTCGGCAGACAATCGCTTGAAAGCGCGTTCGGTCAGCGCAAGGGTGCCGTAGACATAGAGGAGCGGAAGCTCCAGACCATACTCCACCTGGGTATGCCACTGCAGCGCGATGGTCGCGATGGGGGGCGATGCGATACTGTCGATCAATCCCGTTTGCAGGCCGGTTAGGACGTCGGCCATCGGCAGCGGAATGGGGGTGATGTTAAAGGCATCGAACGCCGCCAGGGCACCGGGATCGTTGTCCGGCGTCCACACCTTGAGAGAGCGCATCTGCTCGACCGATGTCGCGTTGGCCTGGGTCATTGGGTAGGCAAACCCCACCTCGGCAAAGCCAAAGCCCACAAATTTGTTTTCGCTCAGCCCCTGCATGAGCCGATCGTCCATCGCCTCGCGTACGGCGTCCACCTCGGCTTCGTTGCGGAACATCAAGGGGAGCGAGTACAGCACGATATCCGGGTAGGCCTGCATGAGACCACCGGACGTTACCACCGCGCCGTGCAATTGACCCACGCGCATTTTGCGCAACACGGCTTTGTCATCCCCCATAACACCACCGGGGTAAAACTTGACCTTGACGTTGCCGTCGGTGCGTTGCTCGATATTGGCACCGTGTTTGCGCAGCACCTTCATCCATCCCGAACCGTCAGGCGAGAGCGTCGCCAGCTTTAGCGTGGCAGCTGACGAGGCACTCCCCATCAACAGCAGCACCAGACCCGCAATGGCTATCGTCGTGCGTCTAAAAATACTCATCTGCAGTTTCCAATAATTGTTGTGCCTGTTCCTTCGCCACCACGTTCATCAGTGTCAGACCGGGCGCCGCAACAGCGGCCTCCATCACCTCGGTCAGCAAGCGATCGTGCAGCTCGCGATCGAACACCAGGCGCGCGTACTGCTCGGCGAACAGTACTTTGGCCAGCAGGTTCTGGCCCTCCGAGCGCGCGATCGCCTCTTCGAAGTGTCCGCGTCCCACCTCGGGTTTACCACCCATGGCCGGCGGGAACAGCGTTTCCAATACGCCCAAATATAGGTATAGACCACCATTGTCGTAATCAGGTTGCAACGCCACGGCGCGGTTCAAGAGCGCCTTCACTTTGCCCAGATCGGCAATCGCGGCAAAGTCGTCACTGTTGGCCTGCACCCATCCCGCCCAACTGGTCGCGAGGGTATACAGTATCGGTACGTCCCGCGCGGAGCGTTCGTCGACCCAGGCATTGAACGCTCGATACGGACGCGATTCCAGGCCGCAAGCATCCTGCAACGTCAGGCAGGTGGCCTGCAGCGCCTGGGTGCGCGCTTTGGCCTGCAACAGCCTGGCACGCTCAGTATCGCTGACAAACGCGCCCGCATAGGCGCCGTGCAGGGTGGCGGACTGCTGCAGCAGGTACGCATCATCTGGCGAACGCGCGACGAGCGAGTCGATCAGGATCAGATACGCCGGAGCGCCGTCCCGCACCATCGCCAGATCCGGATTATCGAGAATCGCTCCTGCGAGGCTGTCCGCAAAACTCTGGGTCACATTACTTACGATGGATGAACAGCCGCTTAACAGCAGCGTGAGTATAAGCGCGCACCGGCGCGCCAGGCCTGCGTTTGACCTGCATACAAGACCAGCAAAGCGTGGTGCGCCCCGGCCTGCTTCGAGCCACCAAGATTTTTTAACCAGCACTCATACTCCCACAGCCAGTCGTCACGCGCAGGCCCGCCTTCGAGGTCAGGGATTGATCTGCGCGACGATGTGGTTGAACAAAGCCTCAAACGGCGGGCGGGCACGATAACCCTCGATCGCAAACTTGGCACGGATCACGCCTTCGCCATCCACCCACAACACACCGGGATGCGGTATCCCATAGGCTCGATGACCTTCATCGTAGTCCTCATTGCGGATACCCAAGGCGTTGACCAACGCCACGTCCACATCCTGCAGCATGGGATAACCGAGGCCTTCTTTGCCATGAAATTCCGCCAGTACATCCGTCTTGTCATACGTCATGCCGGCGACCATAACGCCGACGCCTTCAAACTGTTCGCGCCACTCTTCCAGTTGGACCAACTGGTGTTTGCAGAAGGGTCACCAGTCCGCGGAGCGGTTGAGGATCAACAGCAGGCCATGCTCGCCGCTGATGCTCTCGAAGGTCTGCGGCTGATTGTTCTGATCGGGGGCGCTGAACGCTGGCATGGGGGTCCCCACCGGGGGTGCCCATTGACGTGCGTATTCATCGTCCGCCACAGCGTGGGTGGCGGCCAGGCTCAGGGTCAACCCCAGCCCTAGCAACCAGCGACGCAATGCTACGCCTGCTATGGTCATTTTCCTCTCCTGTTATACGTGTGTATTTGATTCTGATGGTCGTATTTGTCGGGCTCTGGCTACCTGCGCGGCCAAGCCTCTTGGCTCATTCTCGGGACTTTCGTCCTGTCCTTGCAGCAACGACGTTACTTTAACGGCGTGCGCAAGCGCGTCACCAGATCCTGCAGGTGATGCCAGGTGGCAACACTGGGAGCGCCCGCTCGCAACGGCTCCCCAAGGTAAGCGTCGCCTCGATGCTCAGTCGACAACATCGGTACGGTCTGCCGCTGCCCATGCCGATCAGACGCGCCAGCCCGTAATGGCGGACGCGCTGCGCCGAAAGCAACCCCACCACCTTCGGCGGGTTCGCCATCCGCGCCAGGCTCCCGTGAACTCGATCCAGGCAGCGTGGTGACAGCACGCGGCTGACCCAAGCGCTCGACACTGCGTTCGACAAGAGTGCGCACCTGCTTTGGCTTGCACGCGAACGCGTCATCCGCCAGTCGGGTTACCCGCTTTCGCATTTTAGCCGACTGCGCCGCAATGTAGTCGAACCCGGGCGCCACCGCCGCAGGTTTAACATCGATTTGATGCGCTTGTTGGCCAAGGCTCTGCAGAGCATGCCCGGTCCGCACGGCATCGCTTAGCTTTTCCAGGTGCCACAACATCGAGCGATATTGATCAGACAACACCGGCCGCAGAAGTTCCAATTGGCAGGCCGCATGGGCGCACCAGTGCACATAGAGTCGCAACTCATCGAGCCCTGTTGCGCCGGCCGCAAATGCGTGGTTCGCGCGGCGGGCCCGTTTGTAACTTTTGACGATCTTGCGCTGCAGTTGCCGATCGCTGGCCGGATCGTCCGCCAGGCATCGCCACAGGCGGCTGTCCTGGCCATACAGGTTGCTGAGTTCATCCCAGCCGAGGGTCTGCGGCGCCGGCAGCTGCCGCGCGATCAGCACCAACGACTCACCCGTGTCATCATCCGGTGCCAAGGTCGCCAAGCGCAGTGTCAGGCGCCGGAGGGCACCGCCATCGTCGAAGATCGACGCGACCCGACGCAAAGCCCGCATGTGGCGCGAAATTTCGTGTCCGCGCTCGAGCTGCCCCATCTTGCGCAGCACGTTCTTGTTGAGTGCCCACAGGCTCAGCAATCGACGGGTGTCGCGCACCAGGGTGTTCTCTTGATAGAGCGCGCTGATCTCCGCGTCGATCGCCGCTTGCCAGGCGACGGGATCTGCGGTCGTGGGCGCAGCCGCACGGGTTTCGATATCCGCCAGATAAAGCAGACAGCGATTGTTCAACTCCAGACTGTATCCGGTCAGGAAGTCCCCCAGGTGCACGACTTTTGTCCTTTCTTTTATCTTTCCCATCCTACTTTTTTTGCGCCTGCCACGCGAGTTTTTGCATGGCGGACCTGGACCGCGCCGGTGGCCGAATATGACGCGAATAGCACCCCGAGTGGCGTAAGATAGGGCTTCGGATACCGCATATAGAGAGGAAGCCATGAGCGCAGATCTGGTATTGGTCAACCGCGCCGCCGGGGTCGCAACCGTCACCTTGAACCGACCGGATGCGTTGAACGCACTGTCAAGTAAGCTACGCAATCGAATCAGTGAAGTTTTCGACCAACTTGCCACCGACGACAGTGTCGAGGTGGTGGTCCTGACCGGGGCTGGACGCGCGTTTACCGTCGGCCTGGATTTAAAAGAGCTGGGGGGCGAGGTCACCCCGGAGCAAGCGCTCTCAAGCAGGGATTTGAGCAGCGCGATCGGCGCTTTGGACAAACCGATCATCGGCGCGGTGAATGGGTTTGCCATCACCGGCGGATTTGAGATCGCGCTGATGTGCGACTTTCTCATCGCCAGCCCCGCAGCACGCTTCGCCGACACCCACGCGCGGGTGGGTGTGGTGCCAGGCTGGGGACTGTCCCAGCGCCTGCCGCGCCTGATCGGGATCAATCGGGCGAAAGAACTGAGCTTGACCGGGAACTACCTGGATGCGGAAACCGCCTGCGCCTGGGGCCTGGTCAATCGCGTCGTCCCGGTGGAGGCGCTGCTGGAAACCGCACAGCAACTGGCCCGGGATATTGTCTCTACCGAGCCGGTCACCCGCGCGGAAATACGGCGCATCATGGACGAAGGCTGGCATGACACGTTGGAGCGCGGCTTGGCCATCGAGCAGGTCGCCACCAAGGCGCACGGCAAGGCGCAGCAACCGGGCAGCAAAGTCGCAGAGCGGCGCGCGGATATTCAGAAACGAGGGCGCTCCCAAGCGACCTGAGCGTCAATCGATGGTGGCGCGCTGGGCGAGACACTGGGCCGCGCCGATGAGTCCCGGGTTGGCATCACACACCACATAGGTGGGGACAATCTGCAGGTAACCTCGCATCGCGCCAGCTTCTTCAAATCGCCGACGAAAGGGCGAGGCAGCAACAAAGTCGACCACCCGGGGCGCGATGCCACCGGCGATATAGATGCCACCGGTCGCCCCGACGGTCAGCGCGAGGCCCTTAGCCGCCTGGCCGAGCAGAGCGCAAAACGTCTCCAGGGTCTGGTGACATACCGGATCCGCAACGCCAACCGCCTGTGCGGAGATGTCTTCCGCGCGCTCGTAGCGCGGCGCGCCACCCCATACCTGACACACGGCGTTATACAGCGTCACCAAACCGGGACCGCAGAGCACGGTTTCCCAACAGACGTGCTCGACCTGGCTCGAAAGCAAAGCCCACAACTCGGCTTCGAGATGAGTCCCGGGGGCAAGGGCGGCGTGCCCACCCTCCCCACCAAGCACGACCAGTCCCCGATCACCCGAGACCACACTGGCCATCCCGAGCCCGCTCCCGGGTCCGATCACACCACAGACACCCCCGGCTTCGGGGGCCTGCTCACCAAGGTTGACGAGCTGCGAGAAACGGCCGACACCGTGGGCCAACGCATAGAAGTCGTTCACCACATGTACCTCGACGCCGAGCGCCGCTGCGAGCGTGTCGGGCACAAAGCTCAGGCCGGTTTTGGTCATGGTGATGCCGGTGGGCGTCAGCGGCCCAGCCACGGCGAGCAATACCGCGCTCGGCGACCCGATCCCGAGGTGCGCGAGCGCCGTGTGCAGCAACTCGATGGCGTTCTCGCAACTCTGGGTCTCGAGGACAATCGTTTCCTGCAGATCACCTGCCGAGAGCCGCGCGAAGCGCGCGTGGGTGCCGCCGATGTCGGCGATCAGCCAGGTGGAGGCGGGACGATTCGAATCCGGAATGGCTTTTGCTCCAAAAGTTGGCATTTAGTATGGTGCGGCAGATCGGCTAACCACAAGACAAATCCTATGGCCCAGCGCATCGGCGCGCTATTTTGCATCGCCTGTATTTCACTCTTCAATAGCGGCACGAGCGCCGCCCAGACACAGCACGCTCAGGTTCGGATCGCCACCGCGGGTGAACCCCAGACCCTGGACCCGCACCGCTACAATCTGCGTCTGGAAGAAACCCTGCTCAACGACCTCTTCATGGGCCTCACGACGTTTGCCGCCGATGGCAGCATCGTGCCCGGTGCCGCCGCGTCCTGGACCACCAGCGAGGATGGCCTCACCTGGACCTTCAAGATCCGCAATGACCTACGCTGGTCGGATGGCGAACCGCTGGATGCTGAAGATTTTGTGTTCTCGCTGCGACGCCTGCTCAACCCCCAGACCGCCGCTTCCCTGGCCTACTTCATGTACATGCTGAAAAACGCGGTGGCGGTGAACACCGGCGCGGCGCCGCTCGAGGCGCTGGGTGCGCAGGCGCCGGATCCACACACGTTGGTGCTGGAACTGCAGAAGCCCTACCCCTACCTGCTCGAACGCCTCCTCTACCCGACCGCTTTCCCGGTGCCCGAACATGTTATCGCAGCGCACGGCAGCGCGTGGACCAAGCCGCTAAACTGGGTGTCGAACGGCGCCTACACCCTGCGCGAATGGCAGCCGCAAAGTCATGTGTTGATGCAGGCGAACCCCCAATTCCACGCCACCCCAGCTATCACTCAGGTCCGCTACCTGCCCATGGCAAACGAACAAAATGCCTACAATCGCTATCGTAATCAGGAAGTCGACGTGATCGCTGGCTTCCCGGCGACCGAACTCGACAAAGTGCGCGAGGACTATCCGGACGATCTGCGCTTGTCCAAACTGCTGTCGATGGCCTATCTCGTGTTTAACACCGAACACCCAGCCCTGGCTGACGCGCGCGTCCGCCAGGCACTGTCCATGGCCGTCGACCAGCGCATCCTCACCGATCAGGTGATGCGTTCGGGCGCCGCGCCCGCTTACAGCTTCGCCCCCGAGATGATCGTCGGCTACGACAGCGCGCAGCTACCCCATGCGCAGACCACTTATGCGGAACGCATCAAACGCGCGCGGGCCCTGCTCGCCGAGGCCGGTTACAACACCGCAAATCCGCTGCGCCTGACACTGCGGCATATGAGTGCGCTTGAGAATAAGAAGATCAATCTCGCGATCACCGGCATGTGGCGCGCCATCGGCGTGCAGACCCAACTCCAACAAGCCGACGTACGGACTCACTTCACGGCCTTGCGACAAGGAGATTTCGATGTCGCCTGGGCGGCCTGGGTGGGCGAGAACAACGCAGAACATTATCTGTCCCTTCTGCGCTCCGACATTGGCAACGTCAATTACGGGCGCTTCGCCGACGATCGCTACGATGCGCTGATGGCGCAGGTGAGCCTGCTCGCCGAGGCACGCCGGCGCGATGCAATGCTGCACACCGCCGAAACGCACGTGGTCCACCTCTACCCGGTGGTGCCGCTGTACACCATGGCCGTGCGTCGCCTCGTCAACCCGCAGCTGCGGGGCTGGCTGGAAAACCCGCGGGATATGCACCAGTCCCGCTACCTCGCCTGGCCGCAAGCGCAGTAGGTGGGCGCCTATCTGGCTCGGCGCGCGCTCTACAGCCTCCTGACCCTGCTGGTGGTGATCAGCGCCGTATTTTTCCTGCTGCGCCTCGCCCCGGGCGGTCCTTTTGACGGCGAACGCCAGCTCCCGCCGGAGATCGAAGCCAATCTGAACGCGGCCTATCACCTGGACGCGCCGCTGTATGAACAATACCTGCGCTACCTGAGCGATCTGCTGCGCGGCGATATGGGACCGTCATTAACCCAGAAGGACTTTTCCGTCGCCGAGCTGATCACCTCCGGCTTGCCCACGAGCCTCGCCCTGGGTGCGGGGGCACTGGTGACCGCCCTGTGCCTCGGGCTGGCTATCGGTACCTACTGCGGGCGTCGCACCGGCACGCTGATCGACGGCGCGCTGATGAGCCTGACCAATGTCACCCTGGCGATCCCCGCGATCGTGAGCGGTCCGGTCCTGATTCTGGTGTTCGCTATCAGCTTGTCGTGGTTGCCGAGCGGCGGCAGCGGCAGCGCCGCTCACCTGTTGTTGCCGATCGTGGCCTTGGCGCTACCCTACATCGCCGCGATCGCGCGCCTCATACGCGGCTCCGTGGCGGAGGTCGGCGGCGAACCGTTTGTGATCACCGCGCAATCCAAGGGGATTGGTGAGGCGCGCATCCTGTGGCGGCACATCATGCCCGGCGCTGCCATCCCCCTGGTCTCTTTCCTCGGGCCCGCCGCCGCGGGTCTGCTCACCGGCTCGGTTGTGGTCGAACAAATCTTCGATCTTCCCGGGATCGGCCGCTACTTCGTGCAGGCGGCGCTGAATCGCGACTACACCCTAGTCATGGGTGTAGCGGTGGTCTATGCGGCGGCGATACTCACTTTCAACCTGCTGGTCGACCTCACCTATGGCGTCCTGGATCCGCGCATCCGGGTGCGTCAATGAGCGCGTTGCGCCGCCTGTTGCGTTCACCGGTCGCACTGCTGGCCTTGACGCTGCTCGCCCTGATCGTCGGTGGGGCTGTATTGGGGCCGGAGATCAGTGTCTGGGACAGCGAGGCCATGGATTTCGCCGCCATGCAGGCCGCGCCCTCGGCACAACACTGGTTTGGCACCGATCTGGTCGGCCGCGATCAGTTCGTGCGCACCATGCTCGGCGCGCGGGTATCGCTCAGCATCGCGCTGCTCGCGATCAGCGTCAGCCTGCTGATCGGCGTGCCCTGGGGCATGCTGGCCGCCTTGCTCGGCGGGCGCTGGGATCAGCTGATGATGCGTTTTGTGGATGTTCTCTACGGGCTGCCCGTGATCCTCATCATCATCCTGCTGGTCGTGATCTTCGGCCGCAATCAATATCTCCTGTTCGCAGCCTTGGGTGCATTCTTTTGGCTCGATATCGCACGCATTGTGCGCGGCCAGACCTTGCGCCTGCGCGACGCACCGTTCATCCAGGCGGCGAGGGGTATGGGCGCCGGGCGTGCCTACACCCTGTGGCGCCACGTGTTACCCAACGTGGCAGGACCGGTTATCGTCTACACGACGCTGGCGATCCCCGGAGTGATCCTGGCCGAGAGTTTCATCAGCTTTCTGGGGCTCGGCATCCAGGAACCCGACACGAGTTGGGGCGTCCTCGTCTCCGACGGCGCCCAAACCCTGGAGTCTGCCCCCTGGCTCATCATCTACCCAGGACTGTGCCTGGGTGCGACCATTTGGAGCTTCAACACCTTGGGTGATCGTTTGCGTGACATGCTGGATAACCCTGATAATCGACGGCTGAATTAGAGGAGAGAAATGTGGGCATAGGCGCGGGCATCGGGATAGCGAACTTCACCTTCGACGACGCAAGAGGTTTCTGGCGCTGGGTCGACCTTTGCGACAACGGCGGCGTCGACTCCATCTGGCAGTCCGACCGTATTATCGAAGCCGCCCCCAACCTCGAGACCATGAGTGTCATGGCGGCGCTGGCGGGAGGGTCCAGGAAACTCAAGTTCGGCATGAACGTCGCCAGCCTCGGCCTGCGCGACCCAGTGCTGATGGCCAAACAGTGCGCCACCATCGATGTGCTGTCCGAAGGCCGCCTGCTGCCCGCCTTCGGTGTGGGCAGCGCGCTCTCGCGGGATTTCACGGCGACCGGCACGCCGACCAAAGGCCGCGGCAAACGCAGCGCGGAAGGCCTCGAGATCATGTCGCGACTGTGGCGCGAGGACAAGGTGAGCTTTCAGGGAGAGTACTACCAGCTCGATGAAGCGACCATCGCCCCCAAACCGATCCAGAACCCTCTCCCTTTGTGGGTCGGCGGCTCTGCCAAACAAGCGATCGAACGGACTGCCACCTGGGGCACCGGTTGGCAGGCCGGCATCGAGAACGCGGCGGACGTAAAACCGGTGATCAGCGCCATCAAGGACCGCGCGGCCGAACTGGGTCGCAAGATTGACGACGACCACTTCGGTGCCGGTTTTGGCTTTCGGTTCGGCTCTGCAGACGAGCCTATTGTCGCGCGCTACAACAGCTTGCTGAGCAAGCGCCTGGGGCGCGAGGCCGACGGATTTTCAGCCGTGGGCGGCGCCGAGGAGATGATGCAACTCGTGCACGATTTTCGCGCCGCGGGCGTACACAAGTTCATTCTGCGACCCATCGCTTCCGGCACCGAAGACATGCTGGCCCAAACCCGCCTGATGGTGGAAAAGTTGCTGCCGGAGATCGACGCGCTCAACGCGTGATACGACCAGCGCCTAGTCGCCGACAAAGTGCCGACGATAAGTGGGCAGGTCAGCCCGCACTGTCTCGTGATGCACCAGAATCCACTCGAGCCAGAACAGGGCGGTGGTGGCTTCCCCGGCGCTGCGGGAGAAGCGCCCGAAGTCACGCCCATCCAGATCGCGGATCATTGGCCCGACCGCGGTTGCGGGATGCCATGGGCTGAGGGGGCTGACGGGCGCGCCGTAGATCCCGCGCGCATTCCAGATCGAATCCGGACTCGCGGGATTACCAAACCGACCGTAGCGGTTCCACACCGAACGCGGATCGCTCGCGCGGCAATTCAGACAGCCGAGGAACACCTCACCGGTGACGCCGTCGTAGAGGGAGAGGCGTGGCACGTGGGTTTCGGCATCGAGGTCCGTCACCCAGAGCATCACCATGATGACCAACACGTTGCGCCACATCGCTCACCTCATCACGTATGAAGTCGATGTGTCTCATTGTCCAACGATGCGCCGGTCGGGGCGATAAGGGCTTCCCGGGGCAACCATCCCAGGGAAGCGCGGGCGGCGGGCCTGCTGGTCGAGGTCGCCACTAGTCAAGGACGGTGCTGCCATAGAAAGCGAGGATGTACGTGCCATTCCTGGATTCGTCTTCCACACGCCCCAGAAATTCAAAGGTCGCCGTAAAAGGTGTGCCCGCTGGGCTACCTGCAGGCCAGTGCCAGCGTTGGTAGATCACTGGCGTCGGGCCGGTCCCGGGCCACCAGCTGTACCAGAATCTAAAGTCGCGATTGTTTGTGCGTGCCGCGCCGATCGGGTCATCGCTGAGTGAGGTCAACCCGTTATGACCGGGCACCATAAACTGCAACTCCGCGAGGTAGCGAATCACTTCTTCGCCGGTGCAATCCGCGCCACCTCGCGCATCGAGTTCGATACTGAAGAAGCCACCGCGATCTCGCATATTGAGCACTTCGGTGGTGCGCGCATTCGTCGCAACAAATCGGCACACGGAACGATCGACCAGGGTCGTCATATCCAGAACGCCGTGCCTGATACGCATCGCCTGCTCATCCGTCAGTTCGCGGATGATGTAGTCGAATTGAAAGTGCTCGTCGCTCGGGTACGCCGGCTGCGGCGGGATCGGATTCGGGATCTCGCTGCAATGCCAGGTGTTTTCGTCACGCACCCAGCCCTCGCCCTGAGGACAGGGCGGTGGAACCGGCTCACACTCCTGGCCGTCTGCGGTACGCACGGAATTCTCGGGACACAGACGTTTGCAGGCATCATCAGATATCGCAAAGCCAGCGCGACAGGTATTGCGGCGCTCGAAACACTTCTTGTTGCGATGCGGCAGCGCCGGCGTGCGGCTCACACACTTCTGGTAACGCAACAGCGCCCCTGGAAATTCGAAACACGCCCTTAGGTCACCACCCGGCGGATTGTCGACGCAGTGTCCGAGCACCTGCTCCGCGCAAGCGGCGTTGTCCCCGCTGTCCACCACGCAGTTTTTGAATTGCGCGTAACTGGCATCATCCGGAAAACACTGCGTGTCGCCGATCCGCGGCGGATCGCAGGCTGGGAAGCCAGCGGCGGCGATGATCTCGCCGGATTGCTCATCTAACCCCACACCGGTTTCGGGGCCCTGCCCCGCACATGAAAACAAAAAAACCCACGCAAGACTCAGAATCGCCAGGCGCCAACCTGTTGCGCTGATCAATCGATCCATCCCTGCCTCCTCGCGCCTGACGGCGTACGTAGTTGGTATACACGCGGCGAGCATCTTGCTCACGCGCGGTCACTCTACACAAGGAGTTTAGGCCAGCTTGTCATATATCCATGGGACAGGGCCAGACCTAGCGTCTGACAGTTTGTTAGCCACGACGGCGATGCTCTGACGAGGGTGGTTAAGAGAAGATAAATCCGTCGTAGTCTTTGGCCGCGATCTCGTCACAGATGCGTCGATACTCACCCACGCCGCCCACATAGGGCATGATCACACGGGCTTTGCCGGGAATGTTGGCGCCTACGTACCAGGAGTTGCAGCTCGGCGCGGTGAACATGGTGCCTTGCGCAACCTCATTAACATGCGCACCCCAGGCATCCTGCGCCTGGCCGGAGGGCTCGATCTCGCGCAATTGTCGCTCGCCCATGTAGCCCAGGCAATCCATGATCCAATCGACATGCTGTTCGATCGACACCATCATGTTGCTGAGCACCGAGGGACTGCCGGGGCCGGTAATCATGAAGAGATTAGGATAGCCCACGCTCTGCAGGCCAAGGTAGGTCTGCGGACCCGCAGCCCAGGCATCGCGCAAGAAGGTGCCGTCGCGACCGCGTATGTCCACTTTCGAAAGCGCCCCGGTCATCGCATCAAAACCCGTCGCATACACTAGCGCATCAAACTCGTAATACCCGTTCTCGGTCTGCACACCGGTTTCGTTGATGCGCAGTAACGGATTCTGACGCAGGTCGACGAGATCCACATTGTCGCGATTGAACGTCTCGTAGTAGTGCGTATCGATCACCGGACGTTTGCAGCCGATGGGGTAGTCCCTGGGCATGAGGCGCTCGGCAACCTCGGGATCATCGATCACGCGGCTGACCTGATGACGATACATCTCACACGCGAGTTCGTTCGCCTCGAGGCTCAGGTTCACATCGGCAAAGCGCCGCAAGGCTTCAAAGCCGTGCTCTTCGACCAAAGCGCGGCGCTCCTCTGCGGTGGTGTCGACGATCATCTCGGTCGGCTCTTCAAACTCGCCGCCGCCAAAGCCGAACTGAAAACTCACAATGCCAGCCGGCGACTCGCGTTGTTCCGCTCGAATCTGAACGTAGTTGGCCCGCACCTGGGCGCGGTACTCGTCCTCAAGGTCTGCGTTGTGTGCCGGCATGGTGTAATTGGGCGTACGTTGAAACACCGTCAGATGCTGCGCCTCTTCAGCGATGACTGGGATGGACTGAATGCCCGAGGAGCCCGTGCCGATAATGCCTACCCGCACGCCACTGAAATCCACCCCCTCTTGCGGCCAGCGTCCGGTGTGATACACGGGACCGGAAAAGTCCTCGGCCCCTTCGATCTCCGGTGTGTTGGTCACCGACAAGCAACCGGTAGCCATGATGCAGTATTGCGCGCTAATGGTCTCAGGCGTGTCGGTCGTGATCGACCAACGTTGCCGGGCAGGGTCGTACGCCGCACCGAGCACCTTGGTGTTGAATTCGATATCGCGCCGCAGATCGAAACGTTCGGCAACGTGATTGGCGTAGTCGAGGATCTCGGGCTGTGCCGCCATGATTTCGGACCAGTCCCAGTCGCGCTGCAGTTGCGCGTCAAAACTGTAGGAATACTCGATCGACGGCACGTCACAACGCGCACCCGGATAGCGGTTCCAGTACCAGGTACCCCCCAGATCACCGCCCTGTTCCAGGACCACAAAACTGAGGTCTGTTTCGCGCAGACGTTTGATGAGATACATCCCGGCAAAGCCGGCACCCACCACCACCACGTCCAGTTCTCTTGGCTCTTCTTTTTGCCGATATTGGTTTTGCATAGATTCTTGCGCAGTTTCCGTAATCTGAGGATATGCTAGCGCGAACTGCCGCAGCCGTCATGTGCTCGCAAGCGGACTAACCCGCCACTTTTTCACCAGCACAGTGCCTTGGCCTCGCATCGACAGCCAACGGCACTTAGCTTAAGCTGACCGTGGGTGCAATGTGGAGAATGGTCATGGTGCAATTGTTGAGCGACCACGCTGTCATCGAGCGGGTGTTTGCACATATCGACAACAAGACGACCGACGAAGGTGACGTGTTATGGCGCGAACCGGTGGCCAACTACCATGCGCCCGAACGCCTGCAGGCCGAACTCAACCTCTTGCGCAGCCGCACCGTGGCGTTCTGCCCCGCCGCGGCGGTTGCCAATCCCGGCGATTACGTTTCGCGGCTAGCCGCAGGGGTACCCTTGGTAGTGGTGCGTGGCGAGGACGGTATCGTGCGCGGCTTCCGCAACGCGTGTCGCCATCGCGGCATGCAGGTAGCGGATGGCAGCGGCTGCGCCCGAGTGTTCGTCTGTCGCTATCACGGCTGGGCCTATCGCCTGGACGGTCGGCTCGAGTACATCCCTCACGACCGAGGCTTCCCTGGGCTTGACAAGGCAGAGCACGGACTGGTGCCAGTACAGGTGGCCGAACATCAAGGCCTGATTTTCGTCAATCAGGAACGGCCCATCGATCAAAGCGCGCTGGATGCACTGCCCGACCTCATCGCGCCGGAACAAAAGATCTTCGACAGCTTCGAGAAGAGCGACAACATCAACTGGAAACTCAACGTCGAGGCGGCGATCGAGGGCTATCACATCAAGCCGACCCATACGGAAACGTTCTATCCCTACGGTTTTGACAACCTAAACGTGGTCGAGACATTTGCAGAGAACTCAAGGGTCACCTACCCATTTCGGCGGATAGAAAAACTGCGCGACGTGCCCGTGGCAGAGCGTAAGATCGACGGCTACGTCACCTATGTCTACCACCTGTTTCCCAATGTGGTGATCGCGTTGCTGTCGGACCACACCACCATGACCATCAACGAGCCGGTCTCCACGACCCATACCCGCTTTACCACCTATCGGCTGTCCGGTCGCGACAAGCAGGCC
Organism: Pseudomonadota bacterium; assembly: GCA_039028775.1. Taxonomy (GTDB): domain Bacteria; phylum Pseudomonadota; class Gammaproteobacteria; order Pseudomonadales; family Azotimanducaceae; genus UBA4421. The sequence continues at coordinate 19,749 of JBCCHL010000009.1, forward strand.
TCAAAACAAGATATCGAACGAGCCAAGCGGGATGCGAACTTCGTCGCGGACGCCGGCGGCAAGGAAGATCAGGAAGTGGTGCGGGCGATACAGGCCGGCCTCAACAGCGGGGCGAACGAGCACTTTACGTACGGGCATTTCGAAAAGGCGATCGCCCACTTCCATGCCACCCTGACACGCGAGCTGGCCTGACGCTAGGAACCCACCGGACGAGGCGAGAAAGCTGCGGTTTGGGTGACATCGGCTGAGCACGCAGCTCGTCGGTCTTTCGTCAATCTCTTAGTGCGTTGTGCACGCTCTGCTGCCATCCTGGCGTAAGCTGACATCCGAAAACACGAGGAGCCCGTGGCTAACAAGTTGATGTGGGCGCTGGCCGGGTACTATCTGATCACCGGCCTATACATTTCGATCCTACCCCTGGTGTTTTACGAAACGGCGCCAGGGGTGGCGGCGACCGGCCCCTACAACATGCACTTCCTGCGCGACGTGGGTTTCGCGTTTACTGTCAGCGCGCTGGGGCTTGGCTACGGGCTTTGGCTCAAACTGAAACCGCTGATCGTTTTCGGTACCGCCTGGCTCGCGATTCATGGCGCCTTTCACTTGGTGCTGTGGTTCCTGCAGGAACACCCGGCTTCCCCAACGGCGCTGATAGACCTGGTGTTGGTGGTGCTGCCCGCCGCCGGGCTCAGTTACCTGGCCGCCAGATACCGCACCTGAGCAACATTGCGTTTCGGCTAAGGACCGATCGACACCCCGGGCTCAATCCGGGGGCAGCTCGATCAACAAGGCTTCGTGGCTGCGTACCCGCCCGAGCAAGAGGTAGTACAACACCGCGCCATGATCACGCCCGGCATACTTGCTCTGCATGGTGGCAAACACCTGATCCACTTCATCCTGACTCACATCGGCCACACCCCTGGCCGCGGGGGAGCGGGTACTGACCTCGCCTGCGCGGGTAAAGCGCAAAGGCGTGCCAGCGAGTAAAGAGGCGGCCGCCGCTGGCGGCGCCGCATCGTAGTAGACGGTGGGCTGATCCTCTATGTCGAGCACCCATAGCCGCGCCTGGTGCACCCCTCGCTCGGTTGGTATGTTGAGCTCGACCACCTCGCCGGATTCCCACACTGCGATCACATAGAAAAACGTACCGACCCAAACAAGCAACGGCACCAGCGCTAGCCCCAGTCCCCAAATGAGATCGGACCCCGCTGGTCGGCGCCACACCTTGAGCAGCAAGACCACGCCGGCGAGGAAGGTCAACCAGGCGATCAGACCACCGCGGTAGGCAACGGCAGCCAGGGCTAGAACGATGATGAGTCCGGCCAGCCAGCCGGAGCGCGTGCGGGTATCAAGCATGGGCATACGATCGGGTTTGGATGCCCACTATCCTAGCTGGAACCAAGCGATACCACAGTGTCCAATACCTAGGAATTTCTCTTAGCACCAACCCACCGCTTCAGCGCAGGTCTTCCTCCAACGGAAGATTGGCCCGCGCGCCAGCAACGTACCCGCGATTCCAGGTCGGGCTGATGGTCAGATCGTTAATACAAACATGTTTCGGTAGCTTGGCGAGGAACCGGATCAACTCCCCACAATCCTCCGACTGCACCATCTGATCACGATCATCCTGACTGACCGGGATCGGGCGGTTGTCCAGAATCGGCGTTGCCACCTCACCGGGACACACCGCACACGCGCGCACCCCGTATACGCCGGCCTCCATGTTGATGCTCTCATTCATGGCGTTCATGCCATGTTTGGCGGCGTTGTAGGCCGGGCCCGTCACGATGCTCACATGCTTGCCCGCCCAGGAAGAGATATTGATGATGAGGCCGTCGCGCTGCGCTTTCATCTGCGGCAGCACCGCCTTGCAGCAATAGAACGCACCGTCGAGATCGATTCGGATCACCGACTCCCAACCGTCCAGGCTCACGTTGTGCCAGTTGCGATCCTTGACGTTGATGCCTGCGCTCGCGACCAGCACGTCCAGTTGACCATGGGTCTCAATAATGTCTGCCGCCACCGCGTTGACCGCATCACGATCCGCCACATCGAGTTCGGCAATCGTCGCCCGACCCTGGCAGCGCGCCGCCACTTCCTCCAGCTTTTCGCGGCGGCGCCCGGACAGCACCACGTGCATACCCTCTTCGGCCAGCGCTACCGCACCGCCTTCGCCGATCCCGGTACCCGCCCCGGTCACCCAAGCCACCTTGCCGTTTAAGTCGCGCATCATTATCTTCTCCCCTTTAGATTCCCAAACACGCTGAGCACTTTAGCGATAGGAACGGATCATGAGCAAGATCGATATCGACCATGCCCTGCAACGCCTCGCGATCGATGGCTACTTAGTGCTGGAAGATCTTATGAGCCCAGAGCTGAATCGGTCCATCCGCGACGAGTTGGCGCCCTATCTGCAGGGTGCAAAGATGGGTCGCAATAATTTTGAAGGCGAATACTCCGAGCGGGTCTATGCCCTGCTCGCCAAGACTCCTTCGCTGGCGAAGTTGATCGAACACCCGACCATCCTCGCGCTGTTGGACGAATTGTTGCCGCGCAACTATCTGCTCTCGGCCGCGCTCGCGATCAACGTGCATCCCGGCGAGACGCCACAGCCGTTCCACATCGACGATGGCGCTGGCGGCTTGCCCCTACCCAAACCACGGGCAGCGTTCGGCATCAGCACCATCTGGGCGTTTGATGATTTCACCACGAGCAATGGCGCCACCGAGGTTGTACCCGGCAGCCACCTGTGGGGCGAAGGGCGCACACCGCGCGAAGATGAGATCAAACAAGTGACCATGCCCGCCGGCTCGGTGGTTGTGTTTATGGGTACGTTAATCCACCGCGGGGGTGCCAACCGCAGCAACGACAAGCGCCTGGCGATCACGCCGCAATATTGCGCACCCGGCCTGCGCCAGATCGAGAATATGGTCCTGGCCATACCGCCGGAGGCGGCGGCCCAGTACAGCGAAAAAATCCAGAACATGTTGGGCTACAACATCATCGATCCGGGGTTCATGGGGTATGTGGACGGGCGCCATCCGCGAGCGTTGATCGAGCCCGACTATCGAGGGCGCAAGTACAACACGGAACTACCCGCATCCTGAGCCGACGCTGAAACAACCCCATCTGCAAAGACAACAAGCGCCAAAAAACAGGCGGCAAGGAATGCCCGAAACCATCATTCAATGAAATTGCACCCATCCCGCTGGCACCCGGCTATGCCGTGGCCAGGCAATTTGTCGCGCAGAACGGCGACGCGTTGTTCTTTCACCATCCCCGGTCGGAACGCGATCGGTTGGATCCCGCCAGTGGGCAGACACCCGACGTGTCACCGCGTGAGTACAAGATCAGCTGCGTGTCCACGGACCAGCAAAACTACACCAGTACGCTCACTCTGGATCACCTGCCATGTCCACTCTTAGATCGGTTTGCAGACGGACGCTATCTGATCGCCGACGCCCGCTGTAAGTGGCGTGGCCGGGAAGACTACGATCTGAACGGGCTGATCATCGAGCAGGGGTAGATCAGCGAGAAGCTGTTGCTGGGCGACGGTATTGGAGTGCTGGCGATCGACCATCTGGATCGCATCTGAGTGGCTACTTTCGCCGAGTTCAATATCCACACCTACCCGACCCCACTCGCCGGTTGCCACCAGTTTGCGGTATCCGACACCCATGCCCTGTTCACCGGCCAGTACGACCATGACACCAGCATGGGCTACGTATTGAAGTTGCGGGAGGGCGAGGTTGCGCCGCAGCCGGTCAAGTTGGTATTCCCGAATGGCGCACCACTGCGCGATGGGGTGTTTGTCGGTTGTGGTGCCCAGTTGCACTTTTTTGATCAGCGGGCATGGTTTGCGGTCTGTTTGCGTTAAGCTAAAGTCACACGATGGACAAGCTGTCCGTCGGGCAACCCAAGGAGGCAGCCATGGTCGACTGGATCGCCCATCCCGATAAGGAACGGGGCTACACCCTTTATCTGCCAGAGCCCGCACCCTCCGGTGCGACGGTGACCATCTTGCGCAATGAGCGCGACGGCATGCGCCAAATCCACGGCATGACCGAAGACATGTGTGAAGTTTACTTCGAGGTGGTGACCTTCCCGCATCCCCAGCCGCACGGCAAGCTGATCGCCAGCCAGCAGAAATTCCTTGAACAGCACGCGCAACGCGGCGACGTTGGCGCTACCCAAACGTGTGAGTTGTTCGGTTACAGCGCCAGCATGTTCGAGTTCGATGGTTTCCTGCAGGGCATGGATAAAGTAAGGCGCTTCCATTTTGTCGATGCCAACGAGCGCACCTATCGCATCGTGTCAGATCCACGCTCCGCGACCAATGCTGACATAATAGCGCGCATGGAGCTGCACGCATGATCGGCTAGCGCGCATGATACGGACCAGGGCTATACGGGCCTCTGCGCCAGGCGCAAAGCCCCGTGGAACCCTTAGCCGGTCCTACGCGCTCAGATAGCTGAACACCTCCTGGACGATCTTACCTTCGGCCACGGTAAACGTGCCGATCTCCTCCATCGGTTCGCGCACGCCACCCTCGGGCGTCACGTCGATGTTAAAGCGCACAACAAATTCGTCAGCGCGCGGACCCAGGTAGGGTCCCGTGACCGTGCTGGCGTGGACCTGGTGCGCCGCGTTCCACCACGCGTGCTTGGCACGGATGGCGGCCAGCCCTCGGTGCGCTGCATCTCCGGATCGACGCCATCCCCTTCGATGCTGACGCAGTTGTCGTCATACAGATTGTCCAGCAGCCAGTTCTCATCCCCGCTGCGCGCACGGCTGACAAAGGTATTGGCAATTTCGAGCGTGTTCATATCACTTGTCTCCATCTGATTGTGTCAAACGCCAGGACCGTCGGGGCATCCGCTGGTGCGGGCGACCGGCGCAGCGCTTTCGCCCGCGCCACCACGTGTGGTCATCCCCCACATGCGGATACGCCGTTCCTGGCGACGATTCAAAATCCGATACAGAACCAGGGCCGCGTCTCGAGTGTTACGTCGCAAATCTATGTGCATGACCTGTCTCCAATCGATTTTGATGATGACATCCTAACTGCCATCTACTGACACCTTTGTGTCAGTAGGATTTAGAAAGCCCATAAATAGGGAGTGATTACTGACAACGTTATGTCAGTAGTGCAGCCCAATCGTTGGCAACAGGTGGTATGCTTTCAAGCATGAGACCCGCGGACAGACTGTTTCAGATCGTGCTCGAACTCGGCCGCGGCCGGGTGCTGACCGCCGCACACCTGGCGGACAAGTTGGAGGTGAGCGAGCGCACCATCTATCGGGACATCAACAACCTGATGGGATCCGGCGTGCCGATCGATGGCGAGGCCGGGGTGGGGTATCGCCTGCATCGGGGTTACCAGGTGCCGCCCATGATGTTCGACCAGGACGAATTGCAGGCCCTGATCTTCGGCGCCCAGGTGGCCAAACGCTGGGGGGACAAAGACATGGCCACCGCCGCCGAACGCATCCTAGACAAGGTCGACGCGGTGCTGCCGGAAAAGCTGCGACCCGAGCTAAATTCCCAGACCGTGGTGGTACCCGAGGTCGCCAGCTTTCAATCCGCCCAGACCACCGAACACCTCGGCGAGGTGCGCGAGAGCATCAATACGCGCCAACGCCTGTTCCTCGCCTATCACGACGTCAACGGTGCGCCGACCGAGCGCATCGTCTGGCCTTTGACGCTGGTTTATTGGGGTAATACGTGGGCGTTGGGCGCGTGGTGTGAACTGCGCCAGGACTTTCGCAATTTCCGTATCGATCGCATCGCGGACGTACGCAAGCTGGCCAGCAGCTTTCCCGACGAGCAGGGCAAACGTCTACAGGACTACTTCGACCAGGTCAGCGATCACTGCTAGCGGCCGCCCGCATTGCCCGCCTCGCGCGGCGGCTCGCCCCCGCGGGGATGGCTTTCCCGAGGGTCCTGTATCTCGTAGCGTTCGGGCCTGCGCCCCATCTGGTCCTGCCAGCGCAACTGCAAAAACTGTGGCTCAAACTCCGGCGGCGCCTGCACGATCGTGAGCGTGGTGGCGATACCCACCACAATACAGGCGGCCGCGATCAGCCAGTAGGCCTGCTCATAGGGATCGCGGTGACGCGAGGCCCGCCGCGCCTTGGTCGCGCGCCACTTGCTGGAAAAAGACCCCTCACAGACTTGTTGCGCGGCTTCTTCCGATCCTATCGCCGAGCGTGGCGGCTTGATTGTCGTCGTAAGATCCGCCTCAGGTAGGCGCAGTAAGTGGTCCTCGCGCAGAACCGGCAACGCATCCAGGGTGCTGCCGCGCTTGTCGAGGTTGCGCACATCCCGCCCCCAGCCTTCCGGATCGCGGTAGGCAGACGCCGCCAGGCGCGCCGACGGGACGACGATGTGTGCAGCAAGATCGTCCACCAGACCGCGGATCCAGGGAATCGGCCAGTACAGCGCTTGAACCATACGCCCGAACAGCACCCAACCCCAGGCACGGTGCTGGGCCTGGGCCAACTGCTGTAGGATCACCACATCCGCGAGTCCCACCGGCCAGTTGAGCACCGCCGACGGGACCAGCACATGGCCCATTGCTTGCCACGCGACAGTGCTGCCGCCGCTGTGAAAGTGAACCCTACCCTGATAGCTCAAGCGCGCCCGCCAATGACTCACCCGTCGGTCCAACTTCTCATCCAATGCAAGCCCGGCGGATGCAGCTCGCCGCGACGCGATGGTCCGGCGCAGCAACAAGGTGAGTCCCAACAACGCACCCGCGAGCCATACAGCCCCGAGAATGCTGGCCACCAGCGCGGGTACGGGGGTGTCAAAGTAGACAAACTCGTCCACATAGACCGGCATCTGAATACCGATGCCGTAGACCACAAACGGCACGATCAAGAGCGCGAGCAACGCGCCCTTGCGAAACAGCACGTTCACGGTCGAACCCGGCGTGGCGTCCAGGCGTCGCCCGAGCAGGCACAGAGCGGCGGCCAACAGGGCGGCCAGCATCATCACCCGGCCGCTGTACGGCAGGGTGTCCAACGCCATGGCTAAGAGGGCAAAGATTGAAGTGTCCACACAACCCACTCAAGGATTCCTGACCTTTATGCTAACGCCAAGTGCCTACGTACGCGAGCAGCGGCGGGATGAGAGGGTTTCAGCTTATCGCGCGGTGGACTGATGCGCTCGCCCGGCACGCATTGCTACACTGACCGCCCCGCTATCACCAAACGATCCCATGCTTGAACCCCAGCCCACCACCTTACGCAACGAGTACGTCACCCTGCGGCCCATCGCCGCCGAGGACGCCCAAGGCTATCTCGCCATCGGTCAGGATTCGGACATCTGGACCTACCTGGCGGGCGGTCCCCTGAACACCTTGAGTGCGGCGCAGGAGTGGATCGCCCAGCGTCAGACCAGTGCCGCCAAAAGCGGCGATGTGGTGTTCAGCATCTTCGACAACGCCACAGGTACCCTGGCGGGATCTTCCTCATACCTTGAGGTGCGCACCCAACACGGGGGCCTTGAGATCGGCTGGACCTGGTACGGCACCGCCTTTCAGCGCTCCCACGTCAACACCGCCAGCAAGCTGGCGCTGCTGACCCATGCGTTTGAAGAATTGCAGGCCAATCGCGTGCAGTTGCAAACCGATGCGCGCAACGAGCGCTCGCAACGCGCTATTGCTCGCATAGGCGCCCAGCGCGAAGGGCTGCTGCGCCAGCACAAGATCTACCCGGATGGTTATGTGCGCGACTCGGTACTGTTCGCCTTGACCAGCGGCGATTGGGAGGAGACCAAAGCACGTCTGGTGCAGCGCTTGTCCAACCCATAACGCCATATCCATCGATGGCACTATTGCGGGTTCTATAGGCCGATCAACCGAGCATCGTGGTGTAGAGACTGCGGAACGCGTGTTCCAGCGCCAGCGCCGCTGCCACGTAGAGACCGGCGACCAGCGCGCCATGCCACAGCGGTTTGCGCAGCCCCCAGGCGAAGGTATTGCTGGCGCCATAAAAGGCACACGCGCCGAGCACCATGCCGGTACCCAAGCGCCAGGCCTCGGGCCAGAACGCCGCCAGCACCAAGAGCACGGTATCGACCAACAAGCTGATCAATACCAACACCAGCATCATGTAAGCGAGGCGGAACCGCGCAATCTTGCGGGTCAGAAATACAATGGTGAGCATAAACATGGTGAGCTTCGCGAAGATCCGCAGGATCACAAACACCGGGTGATCCTGGTAGAAATAGAATCCCACCGCGGCAGAGGCACACATCGCCAGGAGCAGGCCCCAGATAAACCGTGGACGGGTATAGAACACCCGCTCGGGTGAGCCACGCAGGAAGATCACCCGCAACAAGCCGACAAACGAAGCCTTAAAGGAAGCCAGACCCTGCATCTATCGCTCCGGCCGTCTGCGCCCTGAAGTGTCTGTGCATCGCTACCCTTTGATGCTCGCCAGGAACTCGAGCGTGCGCTCGTAGGCACCGTCCTCCACCCCCATGATGGCGGCGTTAAAGTCGGTCACACCCATGTCTGCGAAGCGTTTGACCTGCCCGCGCAGGTGATTTTCATCGCCGACAATCGCAATGTCAGCCGGCCCCGCCGCGCCCTCACGATCGAGCATTGCACGATAACTCGGCAGTTGCCCATAGATGGTGAGGTCCTTCGCGATCTTCTCTTTGGCCGCATCGATGTTGGTGGTCAGGACGATCGGCATCCCGGCCACCACCTGGGCATCGTCTGCTCCGGCACCGCGCAGGGACGGCAGGATATGCTCTTCCATGGTCTTAGGCCCGACCATCCAAGTATTGGTGCCGTCCGCCAGCTCTGCCGCCAGCTTCAGCATCACCGGACCGAGCGCTGCGATTACGACCGGCATGCGCTGCGCACCGGGAATATCGAACTGCACGCCGTGCACACGATAGTGTTCGCCATCGAAGTGTACCGCCTCACCGCGTGCGAGTGGCATCAGCACGCTCAGATACTCACGCATGTGTCTGGCCGGCTTGTCATACGAAAAACCCAACATGTCTTCGATGACAATCTTGTGGGACAGCCCGATGCCCAGCGTGAATCGATTCCCGCTCGCCGCCGCGGTGGTGAGCGCCTGTTGTGCGATGGCGGTGGGATGACGCGGATACGTCGGCGTGACCGCCGTGCCGAGCCCGATGCGGCTGGTTTCACGACCGATGAGCGCCAGCGTAGAGATGGCGTCGAAGCTGAAGATGTTGGCCAGCCAGACATTATCGAGCCCCGCGGCTTCGGCGGCTTTGGCCACACCGATCACATCGTCGAGTGTATTGTTAGCGCCATCCGCGCCGATCATCGCACCTATACGCATGAGTTCTCCCCACAGGCTTGTGACCACGAAGCGTCCTTCGACATTCACGGTCTGTTGATATGCTATGACGGTAGGCTCTCCTAGCGCTGGATTTTATTCAAGCACCAAACGCGTCATAATCGGCGCCTTTTGCACGCACTCTACTACTTGGGAATATCATGTCTGATAAAGAAACCATTGCCATCCTCGGCGGTACCGGCGATCTGGGTACCGGCCTCGCCATCCGCTGGTCGAAAGCCGGCTACAAGATTGTTATCGGCTCGCGCACGCTGGAGAAGGCACAGGCAGCGGTTGCCGCCCTGCAGGAGATCAGCCCGGAAACCCCGGCCGCGGCGATGGAAAATCTGGATGCCGCCGCCGCAGGTGACATCGTCGTGCTGACCGTACCGGCGGAGCATCAGATCTCGACCCTCGACTACGTCAAAGCCAACCTGCAGGAGAAAATCCTCATCGACGTCACCGTGCCGCTGGTACCGCCGAAGGTGGGTACCGTGCAGTTGCCGGAAGAAGGCAGCGCCGGCAAGCGCGCCCAGGACTTCCTCGGCGAGGACGTGATGGTGGTCACCGCCTACCAGAACATTGCCGCCCACCTGCTGCAGCAGGACGTGGCGATCGAATGTGATGTGCTGGTGTGCGGCAACAAAAAGGCCGCGCGGGAGAAGGTCATCGAGCTGACCGAAGAAGCGGGCATGAAGGGCTGGCACGCCGGTCCAGTGGCCAACTCCGCGGCCGCGGAGGCGCTGACCTCGATCCTGATCCAGATCAACCGCAGCGGCATCGTGTCTCACTCGGGCATCAAGATCATCGGTCAGGAACACTAGTGAGCGGCTTTTCCGTCGTGCCCGTCCCCGGGCTGCCGATGATTCGGTCGGGGGACGACCTGGCGGCACAGATATTTGCCGCCATCACGGCCGACGGCATCACGCTGCTCGACGGCGACATCGTCTGCGTCGCCCAGAAAGTGGTCTCCAAAGCAGAAGGCCAGCAGATTGCACTGTCCAGCGTGACGCCGGGGCAGGAAGCGATCGACCTCGCCACCGCGACGGACAAAGATCCCCGTCTGGTGCAACTGATCCTCGATGAGTCGACAGAAATTCTGCGCCAACGCGTGGGGGTACTGATCGTGCGCCACAAACTAGGGATCGTGGGCGCTCACGCGGGCATCGACCAGTCCAATATCGATCACGGCGACGAAGAGATGGCGCTGCTGCTGCCCGAGAATCCGGACGCCAGCGCGGCAGCGTTGCGCCAGGCGCTAGGCGCACAAGCCACGGTGAACCTGGGCGTGATCATCACCGACTCCCACAACCGCCCATGGCGTATGGGCACCCTCGGGGCTGCGATCGGCAGCGCCGGGATCACCGTGCTGGACGATCATCGCGGCGGTCGCGACATCTACGGGCGAGAACTGAAAGTCACCTTGATCAATCGCGTCGATGCCCTGGCGGCGGCCGCCACCTTGGTGATGGGGGAAACCACCGAGAAGATCCCGCTGGCGCTGATCCGCGGGCTGCCGGCCGACGATGTCGAGCACACCGCCGCCATGATCAACCGGCCGTTGGAAGAGGATCTCTTCCGCTGATGAAAGTCCTCGCGCTGACCGGAGGGGTGGGCGGCGCCAAGCTCGCCTTTGGTCTGAGCCGGGTGCTCGGCCCACGGGAACTGGCGTTTGCCGTCAACACCGGTGACGACTTCAGTCATCTGGGTCTGCACATCTCGCCGGACATCGACAGCCTGACCTACGCTCTGGCCGGTGAGAACAACAACGAACTCGGCTGGGGACGACGGGGTGAGACTTGGCAGTTCATCGACACCCTCGCAGCCCTGGGCGGCGAAGCCTGGTTTCGGCTGGGGGACAAGGATCTGGCCCTGCACATGCAACGCACCACGCTGTTGCGCGAGGGTGCTAGCCTGACCGCGGCCACCGCGCAGATCGGCCAGGCACTGGGGATCCAACATCAGATCCTCCCCATGAGCAACGATCCGGTGCGCACGATGGTCGCCACCGCAGAAGGCGAGTTGGCGTTCCAACACTACTTTGTAAAAGAACGCTGCGAACCCGCAGTAACCGGGTTTCGGTTTGCGGGGATCGAAGACGCCCAGCCCAACCCTCACCTGCTGGCCTGGCTGGAGGACTGCGACGGTGTGGTCATCTGCCCCAGCAATCCCTACGTCTCTGTCGACCCGGTCTTGCACACGCCCGGGCTACGCATCGCGCTCGCGGCCAAGCCGGTCATCGCCGTTTCCCCGATCGTGGGCGGCCTGGCGCTAAAGGGTCCCGCCGCCAAGATGATGGCGGAGCTCAGGGTGCCGGCCAGTCCGGTCAGCGTCGCGGCATACTATGGCGATTTGCTCGACGGCTTTGTGCTGGATACCACCGACGAGGAAAGTGCGGCGGACATCGCCTGCCGCACCCTGGTCACCGACACCATCATGATCGATGACACGGTTAAGGTTCAGCTCGCCCGGGCTTGCCTGGACTTCCTCACCCACCTCAACGGGTAAGCCCACACCCGCAAAATCGATTAAATCGATAGACAAATAAATTTTCTCTGCGCGAACCTTCGTGATACCGTGGGTGACACTTGGGATTTGGCAGTGCGTGGCTACGCACCGTCAAAACGGACCATGACAACTCAGTTGCGTAGACATAAGGAACGCAAATAGGGGTCATCGGGTCCTTCGACTAACTTACCTTAGGGAGAAGCCAATGTGGGCCATCGTTCCCGTGAAAACGTTTGATCGCGCCAAGCAGCGTCTGGCAAACGTTTTGAGCGAAGACGAACGACGCTCGCTGATGTTGGCGATGGCACGCGATGTGCTGACCTGTCTTGCCCGATGTACCCAACTCACCGGCACTTTGATCGTTTCCCGCGCCCCCGAAGCGGACGCCCTGGCGCAAGCCTTTGGCACCGAACGCTTTGCGGAGAGCCCGGACGCCAACCTGGCAGAAGCTCTGGAACAAGCCACCCAACACCTCATCGCAAACTTCGATGCGCAGGGTGTGGCTGTGGTCCCAGCCGACTGCCCCGGTATCGACGCGGTCGAGTTCGACACCGTCCTGCGCGACCACGAAACGGTGACGATCCTGCCCGATGCGGACCACATCGGCACCAACGCCCTGATCTGCTCACCACCACTGAGCATTCCCTACATCTTTGACGGCAAGAGCTTCAAACCTCATGCCGATGCGGCCTATGCGCGCAACTTGAACCCGCGCATCGTACCCGGCACGCGTTTTACGCTGGATGTCGACCTGCCCGCTGATCTTCTAGCGGTCATGCAGGCGGCACCCAATAGCCAGACGGCGATCTATCTCGCCCGCTCCGGCATCCACGCGCGCCTCAAAGATCTGGCTTTGGACAGCTCCCACTCGGGTTAACACGAGACACCACACATGATTGAACAGATTCTAGACCGGGCCCTGCAAGGCCATGCGCCCAGCGACTCCGAGGCGTTGCAACTGGCCGAGTTCGACAATACCCGTGCGCTGGCAGACGTCGCCCAGGCACTGCGCGACGAGGGGTTCCACAATGTGGTGACATATTCCCGCAAGGTATTTATCCCCCTGACCCACCTCTGTCGCGACGTTTGTCACTACTGCACATTCGCCACTGTTCCCCGCAAGGTCAAAGCGCCGTATCTGTCCATCGAGGAAGTGCTGGAGATCGCCCGCGAGGGAGCGATGATGGGCTGCAAAGAGGCGCTGTTCACGCTCGGCGAAAAACCCGAGTTGCGCTACCGCGCCGCGCGCGAAGCGCTGGCCGAGATGGGTTATGCGACCACCACCGAATATCTGCTCGCGGCCGCCAAGGCTGTGTTCGAAGAGACCGGGCTGCTGCCGCACCTGAATCCGGGCAACCTGGAGCCGGAAGAGCTGGCCCAACTGCGCAGCGTATCTCCGTCCATGGGCATCATGCTGGAATCCGCCAGCGACCGTCTGACCGAAAAAGGCATGCCGCACTACGGCTCCCCGGACAAGGTTCCCTCGGTGCGCCTGCAGACGCTGCGCAACGCGGGTCTGGCCAAGGTGCCTTTCACCACGGGTATCCTGATCGGCATCGGCGAAACCCGTCAGGAGCGGATCGAGAGTCTGCTCGCTATCCGTGCCGTCCAACAGGAACACGGACACATACAAGAGATCATCGTACAGAACTTCCGAGCGAAGGAAGGGACCAAGATGGTCAACGCGCCGGAGCCGGATTTAAACGAGCTGCTGTGGACCATCGCGGTCGCCCGCATCATCTTCGGCGCCCACATGAGCATCCAGGCACCACCCAATTTGAGCCCCGGCGTGCTGCCACAGATCGTGCACGCCGGCATCAACGACTGGGGCGGCGTCTCACCGGTCACCCCGGACTTTGTCAATCCGGAAGCGCCCTGGCCACACCTCGAAGAACTGCGCCGGGAGACCGCGGCCGCGGGTAAATTCCTCGAAGAACGCCTGACCATATATCCCGCTTATGCCGAGGATCTGGATCAATGGTTGCACGAGGACATGCATGTACGCGTCCTGGAGATGATCGATGCTGAGGGCTTTCCGCGCACCGATAATTGGTGTCCGGGCGATGTCGACATCGCGCCGCCGACCAGTGTCATGACCGCCATCATGGACGCCCCACGCCACGTCTCGGCGGATATCGAACAAATCCTCGATCGCGTGCGCGGCGGGGCCGTGCTGGAAGAGGCCGAAGTCATCCGCCTGTTTCAGGCGCGCGGAGACGACTTCACCGCGGTAACACAGGCGGCCGACAGCCTGCGTCGCGCGACCTGCGGCGATACCGTTAGCTTTGTGGTCAACCGCAATATCAACTACACCAATATCTGCTACTTCAAGTGTCAGTTCTGTGCGTTTTCCAAAGGCAAGCTGGCCGAGAACCTGCGCGGCCGTCCGTACGATCTGTCGGACGAAGAGATCGGGCGGCGGGTCACCGAAGCCTGGGACCGGGGCGCCACCGAGGTCTGCATGCAGGGCGGCATCCATCCGGAATACACCGGCGACACCTACGCGCACATCTTGCGCGTGGTCAAAGAAGCCCAACCCAACATGCATATCCATGCGTTTTCGCCGTTGGAAGTCTGGCAAGGCGCCGCTACGCTGGACATGGATCTCGTGCCGTATCTTGAGATGTTGAAGGAAGCCGGGCTCGGTACTCTGCCAGGCACGGCGGCGGAAATCCTCGATGATGAAGTCCGCGCAATCATCTGCGCCGACAAGGTCAACACCGAGCAATGGCTGCAAGTCATGGAAGCGGCTCACAGTGTCGGTTTTAAAACCACCGCGACCGTCATGTACGGGCACGTGGAAAAGCTCAAGCACTGGGCCCGCCACCTGATCCGCATACGCGATCTGCAACATAAGACCGGTGGTTTCACCGAGTTTGTACCGCTGCCTTTTGTGCACATGGAAGCACCGATGTACCTGAAGGGCAAAGCCCGCAAAGGCCCGACCTTCCGCGAAGCGATCCTCATGCACTCCGTGGCCCGACTTGTTTTCCACGACGCCATCGACAACATCCAGACCAGCTGGGTAAAGATGGGGCACGAGGGCGTCAAGGGCTGCTTGAACGCCGGCTGCAACGACCTCGGCGGTACGCTGATGAACGAGTCGATCTCCCGTGCGGCGGGCACCCAGCATGGCCAGGAGACCTCGTCACAGGAGATGCGCCGCATCATCGCCACGCTCAATCGCAACCCGCGCCAGCGCTCGACCGCCTACGGGCAGGTCTCACAAGAACGCGAACAGGCGGGTATGAACGCCGGGGAACTGCTGGAGATCATCAACACCCCCGCGAAGAAATACGAGCGCAAAACGCCCAGTTCGGAACTGGTGCGCAATCAGGTGATCGAGGTGGTGGAGGTTTCCGGCGGCTGAGGCGTCATGTCTGCACCGCTGGAGTACCGCCTCAAGGTCGCCGCACGGGGCACGGCCCCCGACCTTCTGCATCCGGCGACCGGGCTCAGCAAGAGCGAGATCAAACGCGCCATGCGCAACGGCGCGGTATGGCTGGAACGGGACGGCAAGCGCAGCCGCCTGCGACGCGCGAATCGCAAGTTACAGATCGACGATGCACTTGCGATCTATTACAGCGCCGAAGTCCAACACAGCACACCCCCTGCACCAAAACTGCTCGAAGATCTCGAGAGCTATACCGTTTGGTTCAAACCCGCCGGTCTGCTCTCCTCAGGTTCCCGCTACGGCGATCACCACAGCATCGGCCGTTGGGTGGAACAACATCTCGAACGCCCCACCCATGTCGTCCATCGTCTGGATCGATTTACTCGCGGGCTGATGTTGCTGGCCCACGACAAGAAGACCGCGGACCAACTGGCCGCGCAGTTTCGCCAACGCACGACCGACAAGACATACCAGGCCGAAGTGGTCGGGCACCTCGCGGACAACATAACGATCAACCTACCCATAGATGAGCGCGAGGCCACAAGCCACGTCCGCCCGGTCACCCGCCGCGCCGCCAGGACCCTGGTTGCGGTGACCATAGAAACCGGGCGAAAACACCAGATCCGTAAACACCTTGCACACATCGGCCACCCCGTGGTGGGTGACCGTCTGCACGGCGACGCCGCTGACGGCAACCTGCAACTGGTAGCGACGGTGTTGGCAATCCTCTGCCCTCTCACCGGTGAGCGACGACGTTTCGAGATCCCTGAAGACCTGCGCCTGTTCTGATCACGCTGCGTGTTTGCGCTGCGCACCCCCTGTGTAACAATTCACGCTTACGCAGCAGTTTGGAGATCCCATGCGCCGTCTATTCGTGATTCTGATTGCCTTCACCACTTTGCATGTGGCTGCGGACTACAGCCGCGACCAGGAAATGACCGTCGCCGAGCTTAACGGCATCAAGATCGCCTATACGGAAACGGGTGCAGCCGACGCGCCGCCGGTGTTGCTGATCATGGGGCTCACGGGCTCGCACCGGCTGTGGGGAGAGGACTTTGTGAACGGCTTGGTCAGCAACGGATATCGCGTGGTGCTGTTCGACAACCGTGACACCGGCAAGTCCTCCCGCCTGGATGAACTCGGCACGCCCACGCTGTGGTGGGAACTCCTGAAGAGCTACATCGGGCTCGACGTCGATGCACCCTACTCGCTGCGAGACATGGCAGCGGACGCGATTGCGGTGCTCGACGAGTTGGACATCGAACAGGCCCATATCGTCGGGGCGTCGATGGGCGGTATGATCGCCCAGATCCTCGCCGCCGAATACCCGGATCGCACCACCTCGCTGGTGTCGATCATGTCCACCACCGGCGCCCCGCACCTGCCGGAACCCAGCGACGAGGCCCAGGGCCAGTTGGAGGGCATCGGCAGCGGTGACGGCGACGTGGCTGAACTTCACGACTTCGGCATACATCCCGAAGCCATGCCGCGCCAATTGATGGCCATCATCGCCGCGGGAGACCGTTCGGAACAAGTGGCTACCATCTCGGTGCCGACCCTGGTGCAACACGGCATCGATGACCCGCTGCTGCCACCGCCCCACGGTGCACACACGGCCGAGCTTATCTCGGGCTCCCGCTATGTTGTCTATCCCGGCATGGCGCATGACATGCCGGCGGAAGTTGTCCCCGCGATCATCAAAGACATCGTCGGGCACTTCACCAGCCTGTAAGGGTCCAGGTCAGCACACACCACCACGGGGTTAACCAAATGCGGAAATTTGCGATCGCGCTCGGTCTTACGCTCCTGGGTACTTACAGCTATCTTGCTTGGATCGGGGTACCGCCCAAAGACCAACGGCCCGGCACCAGACTCGCCGGGCTTGCGGCGCCACTGCCGAGCGATTTGAGCTTTACCAACGATCTGCAGGAGGTGTATCTGCAGACCCATCCCTGGTATGGCATCCCATTCTCGGTCACCACCGTCATCGTGCACCACGGGGGTCACCTGTATATCCCTTCTTTATACGACTCGCCCCAGGCGTTCCCGGGGACCAAGTACTGGAACCGCGTGGTCGCCGCCAACCCGGAAGTACGACTGCTGGCGGGCGAGCGCATCTTCGACCTCACGATCGCACCGGTGCTGGATGAGACCGAGTTTAATGCCGTCTTTAATGCGTTGGGGCGTAAGTTTCCTTTCTGGCGCGAGCAGATCGAATTGGATGGCAGACTTCCACGCTTTGCCTTGTTACGGCTCACCGCCCGGACTTGAACGCCTTCCGTCGAGGTGGGGCAGCACGTCGCTGCCAAACAAATTGATCGACGCCAAGAGATCGGCATCCGGGATCCCGCCCAGGTCGAACATGAATATCATCCGATCGAGATCCAGCTGCTGCCGTGCGGAGCAGATACGTTCGAGGACCTGTTGAGGGCTGCCGACGATGGCCGGCCCCGAGGTCAGATTCTCATAGTCAAACGTCAAGCGCGGTGCCTTCGGGGTGTAGCTCACGATCAATTCCTGCACCCAGTTCCAGTAGTTTTCGTACCAGACCCGGAAACGCTCTCGACCGCCCTGCGAGGTGGGGGCCACATGCGTGTGGGCGCAGGCACCTACCACAGGCGCACCGGCGTGGCCGTGCGCCGCCCACTGTTCGCGATAACGCTCGACCAGAGGGACAAAGGCCTCGAGTGGCCCAAACACGCTGGGCAACATGAGCGGACAGCCCAGACGCGCGGCAAAGTCGACGCTGGTCTGGGAACTGCCCCCACCGATCCATACAGGTAGATCGCCGAACGGACGCGGCCGACTGGTCTCGCCATGCAGCGGCCGCAAGCCCTCCGCGTGCACGTTTTCGCCACGCAGGAGTGCCAGTAGCAGCTCAACATGATCGGTGAACAGCGACCGGCTGGCGCTCGGGTCCTGATTGAAGATTTCAAATGTGCGTGCGAACAAGCTACCGCGCCCGGCGACAATTTCTGCCCGTCCACCGCTCAGCAGATCCACGGTGGCATAATCTTCCGCCACCCGAAAGGGATCGAGGTTAGCTAACAAAGTCACACCCGTGGAAAGTCTGAGTCGCGACGTCCGTTCGCCGATCGCCGCCAGCACCACCGCCGGCGCTGATAACTGATAGCTGCTGCCGTGGTGTTCGCCCAGGTGCACGGCGTGCATGCCGATCTCTTCCGCCAGCATCGCCTGATCGACGAGGCTGCGGTGACGTGCAGCTTCGGTGCGACATACCCCGGTATTGGGGTCCGGTAGCAGATCGCCCAGCGAGAGCAGGCCGGTTTGCAGCATCATGGCGTCCTATGGTCAGCGAGCGGGTGGTTACTTTTCGCGATTGATAATACCGACAAGTAGTCCGACTGTAATGGCCAAAGCCGGCCGCCAAGTTTCCGCCCATCAAGTTAGCTGGCACAATGCAAACCCGCACCACGTCATGTCCATCCGGAAGCAGGGATAGCGTACATTGTTGAATACCTTCCTCACCGCGTTGCTCCAGCTCGGCCTTCCCGTCGCCGCGATCAGTTGGCTGCTGTTGAGCCCGCTGTTTCGTCAGGGACTCCTCGACCAACAAGGGAACGAAAAGGAACTCAATGCCGAACTGAAAGCGCTGCGCAAGCGCGGCGCCCGGGCACAGCACGCAACAACCTGGCGCGGGTTCGTCGCGCGTCTGGCCGAGCAGAAGTGGTTTCAGTTCGGGGGCGGATTCTACGGCTGTGCTGCTTTGTGGACGCTAGCGGTGACCGAATTCCAAGATCTTCTCTGGCTGCTGGGCCACCCGGACGGTTGGGGCGGACTTTTAGATCAGGGCATGGTCGCGCTGATCATCGCCTTTCTGATGAACCAGCTGCAAAATCTGATCACGGCCGTTACCTGGTTTCTGTTCTGGGGTCACGGCGCGACCATACCAATCTGGATAGCCGCAGCCTATTTCGGCTTCCGGAGCGGCGCCTTGATCGGGCGCACTCAGTGGGGCGTGCTGCGCGACTTCTGAACTCGATAAGACCTCGTGGCCATGCAGCCGCGACTATCGGACAGGTATCAATACCCCACCGCTGGTTGGGCTGTTGTTATCTGCGTTATATTCGTCGCGGACAAGCATCCCTCTGGAGATCGACATGGATGATCGCCAATTCTGGTTACCTGCACTGCTGATCGCCCTGGGCATTACCAGCGCCGGCTTCTTTATGAGTCAGACCCTTTACAACTCGCGGGTGGGGATCAACACCGCCGAGGTTAAGGGGCTCGCCGAGCGGCGCGTAAAGTCCGACCGCGCTTACTGGATTATCGGCTACGTCGTCACCGGCCAGGCGGACGCCTCCACCACCGAACTTTACGAACGCTCTACCGCCGATCGAAACAAGCTTGTCGACCTACTCAAACGCAGCGGTTTCGACGATGCAGAGATCGGTCTCGGGATAGTCGACTATCAGCGCCGAGAGTACCGCAACGAAGATCAGGCATTGGTGGATACTAAACAGATCTTAAGCGGCAGCGTGGAGATCGAGACCGACCAGGTGGATCTGGTCGCCGAGGCCCGCTCACGCCTGAACGAACTGATCTCAGCCGGGGTCGACATCCGCAACAATCCCCCGGCATACCATTTCACGGGGCTGAACGAGATCAAGCCGCAGATGGTCAAAGAGGCCACCACCAACGCGCGCGCCGCCGCGACCGAGTTTGCGGAAAATGCCGGCGTGCAGGTCGGCGGGATACGCACAGCACGCCAGGGTGGATTTGTGATCCGCGACGTCGGCGAGCGCTATGGCGATACAGCCAAGATCGA
Source organism: Pseudomonadota bacterium (assembly GCA_039028775.1). GTDB lineage: Bacteria > Pseudomonadota > Gammaproteobacteria > Pseudomonadales > Azotimanducaceae > UBA4421. Next base: position 39,763 of record JBCCHL010000009.1, read on the forward strand.
TAAAGAAGTGCGGGTGGTCACGACCATCGACTTCTACCTGGTGGACTAGCGAGCGACTGATCGCTGCGCAGATGGGCCGCTCTGGGCAACGGCATATTTCACACGAGTCCGACCGTGCGCAACAGCCTGAGCACGGCCCGCCCCCCATATCGGTTTGTCCCGGCTCGATTCCCATGCATGTCGCTTAATCCAGCATGAGCATGGTGTGCCGCTAAACGTCAAACAAAAAAAAGCCCGGGAAAACCCGGGCAAGGGATCTAGCCATCAGGCCGCTAGATCCGAGGCTTCTTTCGTATGTAGCGTTTCAAAAACCCCAACCGCTGTAGTGCATCATCCGTGACCACTCCAGAAAGGTGCTGCGCTTGGGTTCCTGCTCGACCAGTTCCAACTGACCGCCCGAGCCGGGAATAACCCGGACCCGATAGTCCACGCCCGCCTGGGGTCGCAGATGGGCGCGCTGTTCGCGGCGCGCCGCTGATGTATCCGGGGTTTCGGTTTTGTGGTTCATACCCACCTCCGAGCGTCTTGCATATTTCGCCTGCTCCAGACTGTGCGAATACCTTCGTTTCAACATGGTTCTACCTCTGTCTGTGTCGAGTTAACCGCAGCGACCAGCGGCAGGATCAGCCCGCCAAAGATCACCAAGGTGACGCCCGCCAACAACATGAGCGTCACGCCCATACCCCACAGGTCGAAGACCTGCCCCACAAACGGACCCGTCAGCACAAACGCGCCACGGAATCCGAAACTGGCCAGCGAATTTGCCGTCGCACGAAATTCGCTGGGTACCCTGGCATTCAGCGCATCGCGCAGGATCACCAACCCAAAACCTCTGGCCAAGAAGAACAAGCTTGCCGACGCAAGCCCACCGACGATGCCAAACACCTGCATGCCGATGTAGCCGGCGAACGGGGCCAAGCCTATGAACAGCAACACGCCGCGTGCGCCGACTCGCGCCTCGAACGCATGCGCCCAGCGTCCGGAGAGCGCCGCCATTAACATAAGGCCAGCCCACATCCAACCGAAGTGCGCAAGCTCTAAGCCCTGCTGCTCCCAGACCTTCTGGATCAGCCATGCCGCGTAGAATGTCGTCAGGCTCCAGATCGAGAGCGCGAGCACCACCAAGCGCAAAACCAGGGAGTGCTGCCACAGGTAACGCAGTATCTGCGCAACATTCTGCAGGTGGTTCTCGCCCTGCATGCGCTGCCCGGGTGGCTCCACCAGACGCAGCACTAGCAGCACCGGTATCCAACCCGCGACCACTTGTACATAGATCAGCTCCTTGAAGCCGGCGAACACCATCACCAGCGAACAGATCAAAGCGGCAGACGCCTCGGAGAACGTGCGCGCGCTATAGAGCTTGCCCACCACTTGACGCTGTTCGTCTTCATCGCGCCCGAGCGCCAGCTCCGTGTCGTACAACAAGGCAAGGTCGGCGCCGGAGATCAGCGAGTGACTGATCCCGAGGCAGATTTCGAACAACGCCAGCGTCCAGAAGCCTTCCGCTATCAAGAGGCAGCTGTGGCCTATCGCCGCGATCACCGCACCTACCACCAGTGCGTTCTTTCTTCCGAGCACGTCGGCTAGATAGCCAGAGGGCACCTCCGTCAACAGAACCACCAGACCGAAGAGCGCCTGTAACGCAAAGACTTCCTGCATGGAGAGGCCCTTGCCCTGAAAGAACGGCACGGCGACGGGCATGATCACCAGGAACACCTGGAAGAATCCCAACAGCAACGTTCTGTGGACGTTGCGCATCAATCTTTCATGTTGTGTCATGTTGTTCCCCTTTCCCGATACTCACCATTCGCACAACCACCTAGCCAATGCGAGGCGTTGCTGCGTCCCGCCGCTTGTACGCGGCCTTCCCTGGCCCGGCATCTGTCCTTGTCACTTTTCCTTGTCACTCTTTTTTGTCTTTTCTGCACCCAGATTTGGCCCTGGGATACATTTTTGTGCCCCTAGAAACGAAAAAACCCTGAAGGCTTGTGGCTCTTCAGGGTTTAGAAATTCGCTTTCGCTAATCGCTAACTATCCATTCGAGCCTTTCCACCGATGCGCGACAAAGTCCTTGCCGATATCGCGTGACAGGTCGCCCTGCAGACCGCCGCTGTACACGACGCTGGACATAACCGGCACGCACGCAACCGCACACCCAAGCAGGGTCACTGCTCGCGCTTCGGTGGTGAATGTGAGTTGCCAGTTATTCATCTTTGGTTCCAAGTCCTCTTGGCTTGCGTCATCGTCTGGTCGGTCGATCCGAGATCTTCCCCACTGATGACAGTTGTTGTCTTTTGAGAGGGCGCGCATGTTGCGCCTCATGTCACCGAATGTCAACCAAGGATAGTCGAAATTTCGAGAAGTGCGTCTTATAGACGCAGAATTTGTGCTTCTACTGACATGCAGGTAGGCAGTTTTGCGTATCCTTGCTTGTTAGTTTCCGTCCTGGGCTCGCTGCAATGCCTGGCGGATCATCTCCTTCGCTTCGGCCGCGTCACCCCATCGATCTACCTCGACCCACTTGCCACTCTCCAGGTCCTTGTAGTGCGCAAAGAAGTGGCTGATCTGATCCAGCGTGATCTGGGGCAGATCGTCAACGTTGCGGATGTTCTCATAGCGGCGGGTCAGGCTGTTGGAGGGCACGGCAACCACTTTCTCATCCCCGCCGGCCTCGTCTTTCATCAGCAAGACGCCGATCGGACGGCAGTTGATCACCGCGCCGGGGGTGATCGCCCGGGTGGAGGCGACCAGCACATCGATCGGATCGCCATCATCCGACAACGTATGCGGAACAAAGCCATAGTTACCGGGATAGCGCATGGACGTGTAGAGGAAACGATCGACAAACAGTGCGCCGGACGCCTTATCCATCTCGTACTTGATCGGCTCGCCGCCGACCGGCACTTCAATGATGACATTGATGTCTTCGGGCGCGTTTGCACCCGCGGGGATAGCGTTCAGATCCATATCCAGCCCTTGCTTGGTTGCTCGATTCGTGCGGCCAGAGGGGTGTCACTACACCCCACCGTTCGGGCGCGGGATCATACCGATCTGTCCGGCGCACACAAGCGCACAGCCCTCAGATCTGGCTGGAATTTACCATTTTGTTCTTCGCGACTTGTTTAAGCGGCCGCCAAAACCCTCTCAATAGTCGAGGCTGGGCATAAACTCCCCCCGTCCAGCCGGCGCCAAATCGAAGAAATGCCACAACGGCCACAGCATGTCCATGTGGCGGGGGTGCTGGTCGGACGGGACATAGAACAGCTCCGATGCCCAAAAGTGTCGCACCTCACCGTCCTGGTGAGAAAATACATTGCACATCGGCACCTGCGCACCATTCGGCATTTCGCTGTGGTAGTCGCGGGGGTAGTCATTGCCTGCGCAGGACGCCCACGCTAAATCCGACCAGCCGCGCGCTTTGGCCAGCTCCAGCAGACGTTCCAAGGGGCTGCGCGCAACGATCAATACGCTCATGCGCTGTTCGATATGCCGCAGATGGCCGCGCAGGCTGTCGAGAAACGCGCTGCACATCGGGCAGGGGGTTTGGTCATCTTCCCCATACATGAAGCTGTAAACCAATAGCGTATCGCGCGCACCGAAACAGTCAGCGAGGGATCTCACCCCCGCGGAGGTCTGGAAGCGATACTCAGGGGCAAGGCCTCCAGGCGGCAACGCGGCGCGATGCGCCGCCACCGAAGCAATGCTGCGGCGCAGGTCCGCTTCCGCTTGTAACAGTTCGTCGCGCGCGGCCCGGTACTGCGCGCTCTCATTGGGATAACGTATATCGTGCATGGACCCTTCCTGATCAGCTTATACAGCTAGATGACGTTTAGCGACTGCGGAATCGGACATTACATGGCACCTTCGCGCTGTTGATGTTCGAAAATCGACTTATGACCGATCTTCGACCAATCCGGTGGCATCAGCACCGGGCGCGGATCGAACCGCGCCCACCGTGCGGCAGCGCCGCGTACCACGGCTTCGGAGTACTTCCCCCCAGCGGTGAGGTTGGTGATAGGCAGCGCATCCGCCGCAGAGTAAGCACACAGCAACAAAGGACGCGCCTTCGGGCTCAGATTCGGCGGCGAACCATGGATGCTGCGACAGTTGTGGACCGTGATCGAACCGGCCCGCCCGCCCAGATACTCCGCCCGTTCGACCGCCACCCGCGGGAGATCCGCGTCTTTGATGTTACCCGTCCACTGACCTTGATCGTCGTAGAGATCAAACAGCGGTCCCGCGTGGGATTCCGGGATCACGCCCATCGGAGCCATGTCGGGGTCCACATCGTCCAGATAGACACCGATGGTGATGACGTCGTAGTTGGTATGCGGCCAGAATTGAATGTCCTGATGCCACTTCACCTCTTCGCCACCGCCACCCCACTTGAAGTTGAGCTTGGAGTGATGGAATTTGACGTCGGGGCCCAGGAGGTCCTCCGCGATATCCACAAACGGTCCCTCGCTGGCAAACGCCCAGTATTCGGTATCGATATCGATGGGTGAGTTGAGCCGCCGGATGCGCGGATTTTCGGGTGTGTGGTCCGGCTCCAGATCGAACCGTCGATCCTTGTTGCCGTCCGCATCGCGCCCGCTGCCATCGAGCGTGCGGCTGATCTCGACATAGGCATCGGTGACCGTGCGCAGGCGCGTCAGCCAATCTTCGCCGACCAGCGCGTCGACGCCGATGTACCCATCACGAAAATACTTCTCACGGTCAGCCCGAGACAAAATTTTAGGCACCCGCCCTAGAATCTGCTGCGACATGAACCCCTCCCATCCGTGTTCGTGCTTCAAGAATGCGCGCTTTGGTCCGCGGGAGCAATCGCATCGATGCGTTGCCTCTTGCCCTGGCAAAGTGTTGAATAGTCTATTGGTTGAACGCGCGCATGCTGGGGAGGACGCCGGACTGACCCAGACCTTCCCGCCTTGTCGCTTCGCCCCCAACCCAAAACCAGGATGCAGATCATGCCCGACATACGCTACGACTTCGGCACCGGCCGCTCGGACCCGAGCACCTTTCCCACCCAGGCCTTGCAGGAAGCCGCGGTCAAAGTCATTGGCGAACAGGCCGAACAACTCACCATGTATCCCGGCGGATTGGGACACCAGGGTCTGCGCGAGGCGATGGCGAAACGTGAGGGGGAGCGCGAAAGGGTTGAGATTGACCCCGACCACATCATCCTGACCAACGGCTCCATGCAGGCGGTAACCCTGACCGCCGAGGCCCTGCAGGAGCATCATGGTGACACGGTGCTGGTGGAAGAGTTCAGCTATCCCGGCACGCTCGGATCTTACCGCAGCCTCAAATACGACATGGTCGGCATCAAGCTGGACGAAGGGGGCATGCGGCTGGATCACATGGAAGAGGAATTGGCGCGGCTGGAAAGTGAAGGCCGTCGGCCGCGTTTCATCTACGCCATCAGCACCTACCAGAACCCGACCGGTTTCAACATGCCTCGCGCACGTCGTGCCGCGATGATCGAGTTGGCCGCAAAGTACGAAGTGCCCATTGTCGAAGACAACTGTTATGCCGATGTGCACTACGAAGGGGATATCGAACCGGCGATCTTCGCCCTGGATGACAACCCCAACCATATCTACTTCGGCTCGCTGTCGAAAATTCTGGCGCCGGGGTTTCGCCTAGGTTATATCTACGCGCGCCCGCCCATGCTGGAGAAAATTCTCGCCCGGCGCCATGACGCTGGCAGCAAC